>JAEEGY010000143.1 GCA_016280565.1 Fretibacterium sp. | reverse complement strand
CCAAAAGAAGCTCCACGCACTGGGCACAGCCCCGCGCCGCAGCCATCCACAGCGGGGTTCGCCCCGCCTTGTCCAGGACAGAAGCGGAGGCCCCCTGGCTCAGAAGCAGGGCCGTCACCTGGGGAGAATCGTTTATCGCGGCGGCGAGGTGCAGCGGAGTCCGCCCCGACACGTCACGGGCACCCAGCGCGGAGCCCCCGCGGATCAGGGCCCCGGTCACGGCAGGGATGGGATTGTAGGCCGCCGCCAGCATCAGGGGCGTCAGGCCCTCCAGCCCCACCGCAGAGGGACTGGCTCCGTTTTTCAGCAGCCATTCCACAAGTTTCGGGTCCTCAGCCTGTTCCGCCGCCACGTGAAGGGGCCGGTTCCCGTCGGGCAGAAGGGCGTCCGCCGAGACCGCGCCCAGCGATGCCAGAAACTCTTCACCCGGGGTTTCCGCAGCCCAGCTCCCCCCAGGGAGGAAAAACAGGATAAAGACTGCTGGACAAAGCACGGAAAAACGTATCGACCGCATGGTTCCCTCCTAACGCTTTTCGCCTTCGGACAAGGGCAAGATACGGTAACGCCGGCCCTTGATCAGAAGGTCCCGGAACTGGGGGGCCACGGCGGCGATATCCGGGGAGCTCAGTCCTCTCAGTGAGAATTTCTCATCCTCCTCATCGCCAGCCGAGGAGAAAAAGCCCACCGCACGCACGGAGTCCCCCTCGACCCGGAGCAGCATCCCCATCCCCTCTAAGAGCACCACGAGGTCCTCACCGTGGGATGTTTCGCCTTCGGTGAGCGGGACAAAGGCAAAGACGATCTCCGCACTGCGGCGCACGTTCCGCAGGGGGGAGTCCTCCCTTCCCCACTCCCGCATGAGATGATCCACCACCGCGCCTGGGAGCTGGCGGCCCTCCGGGTAAATGGCGGCATGGCTCAAAATCTCACGTCGATGGGACCTGGGGGCAACGCCATCCTCCACGTCCTCAAGGTACTCCTGGGGGGTGATCTCCATCGCTGCGGCGATACGGCGGCGAATGGCGGCCGAACGCGGATGCCCGCTCTCCCCGATGCGGTCCAGAGCCCAGGTCCCGTAGCGCCCCAGGCTGAACCGCATATAGAGGTAGTCAAAGTCCTCCGGGGCGATCTGCCCCCCCAACAGCCGGTCCGCCTGGTTGTTCGCCGCCAGCCGGTAGGGATCGAGGATGGGCGAGTTCATTGCCACGACGATAACCGTCATAATGAGGGCCGAGACGATATTGACGCGCCCGATGGCGGTGGGCCAGCGGCGCAGGAGGACGGCCCCGGCGTAGCCGATGCCCCATATCCCCAGCACGACGGCTGAGAACCCGGCCTGGATCCGGTCGACGGAGAGCCCGTACTGCTGGATCCGAAGCCCCAGAGAGTAAAGGCAGATCGCTGTGTAGACGGGCAGACAGAGCAGGGAGACCTGAGCCAGCACATTAAGGAACTTGTTGGGGAAGGCCGGACGCGCACCGTCCAGCCACGCCGCGTTCGCCAGGAGGATCGTCCCCAGCTGGAGGAGCATGATGAGCGAGCTGGCCTGGCCCGTGCTCCAGAGCGTACGGAGCCCCGACCAGGGCAGGCAGGCGATGAACACGAGGGACAACACCGAGAAGGGGGGCAGCAGCCAGGCCAGCACCGAGAGGATCCAGCGCCCCAGGGAGTCGATGCCGGGGTGCTTGAGCGCCACGGAGATGGAGACGGCGATCGTGAGGCTCGACAGCGGGACGGCCACAAGGGGATTGAACAGCACCCAGGGCACGAAGTTCAGCCCCACGATGTCGAACAGCAGGCTTGCCGTCAGCAGCAGCCCCCAGAAGACGGCCATGACGATCGCCGCCTGGAAGAGCAGGAAGAGGTTCCGGCAAAACTGAAAGAATATCTCCGAGTAGGGCACGCGCCAGCTCCAGGTAGCGATGCGGCACTGGAAAAACGGGATCAGCAGGAACACGGCGATGCACGCACGGAGAAGGTCTAATTTTTGCGAGGGGATGACGTAGAAGCTGCTGCCCGTGGGGTAAACGGACCAGAGCCGGTAGGCATAGAAGAGCGCGAGGACCAGTGACAGTCCGGAAAGGAACAGGTTGAGCCGCCGCCCCCAGTGTTCCTGCGCCAGCCAGAACACGAAAGGAACGATGACGACGATGGAGAGGGGCATATTGTAGAGGAAGGCAAGCACGGGGAAGCCCCCGGGGAGCGCCAGCCCCTCGTGCAGCCCGTTCCAGGCCACGGCATAGGCCCCCAGCAGGAGCCCCTGAAGGAACGCGGAGATCGTTACCCAGAGGTAACGCTTGCGGTCAATGCTGTACATGGCTGGATTTAACGTGGGGGAAGCACCCCCCACACCCCCTGGAAGAGGCTCGATCCGATCGCACGCGCCACATGACGGGATCAGCGCTCATAATGGTAGGAGATGCCTTTTTCCAGCGGCTTGGGGAGCTGGCGCGTGGAGAGGATCGCCCGCCCCTCTTCCAGCGTGACCTTGTGCAGGCTCATGGGCAGCGGGAAGCGGTTGAGGTTCAACAACGGCTGGATCTGGGAAAGCGCCTTGTTCGTGATGTACTCCGGCAGGTCCAGACGGTTGATCCGCACCTCCGGGTTGTCCAGCCAGAGCTCCTTGTTCTTCACGATCTTCAGGCCGCTGTCGATCTCAATGAGGATATCCAGCGTCACGAAGAGCACCTTGGCCATATAGTACCCCCTCCCCTTCAGCCCCTTTGGGGTGATGGCAAGGGAGACCTCCCGCCAGTGGTCGTCGTCGCCAAAGGTCTTGGCCTCCAGGCTTTTGTTGATGTCCTTCTGGAGGATGGCGGAGAGCGCGTGGATCTGAAGGGCGTTCTTGCACTCCACGTTGCCGGAGGCCCAGTTCTCCGGGGCGTTGAACTGCACGCCATACATCCGGAAGGTCAGCTTGTCCAGGCGCACGTCTTCGATCATAACACCCGTGAGGTCCATGTAAAGTTCCGCAAAGCGTCCCGTCGCGTCCGGCTGTCCCGAGACGGTGAGGTCCAGCGTCTCCGGGGTGAAGCGGCTGACGTAAAAGTTCAGCAGGTGCGAGACGTCATCCGCCGGTTCGATCTTCCCCTTGAACTCAAAGTCCGCGCCCCATGCCTGGGAACAGGTCCCAAACCGCAGCCCGGAGGGAAGAGGCCCCCCTGAAGTCCCCAACAAAAAAAGCAGCGCAAACAGTCCCATATTCCTGAAAAAGATCCTCAAGACAGATACCTCCCCGGAAGGGGGACGTAGTCCCCAAGCCGTTGTATTTTTCTCAAATTGTATCACATCAAAGCTCAAATCGCGTAAGCCCCGGCCAGGACTTGCGAGGGTATTTCAATACAAAACGCCTCCGTTTCCCAGCGGTTGCGAACACTGAGAAAAGGAGGCGTGGACCTGATACGATCCACTATGCCACAAAATTTATCCCCCCGAAGCGTGGAGGTTTCGGGGGGAGTTGCCTTACTTCTTCCCCCTCCGGGAGCTCAGCAGCGCGGCGAAGGTGAGCAGCGCAAGGACAGACGATCCGCCCAGTCCCGCGTCGCACCCGCCGCCGCCGCGGTTGCTGGTGGGGCTGTCCGGGTCCGGCCCGGCCGCGGACGAAAGCGTCACGTCCAGCGCGTAGTCGTAAAGCCCCGTGTCGTAGGAGTAGCTCACGCTCTCCGGCACAGAGGCGAAGGTTACCTCGCCCGTGGTGTCGTTGAACTCGGTGGCGACCGGCGAGCCGTCCGCCGCATAACCCTGAACACTCTTCACGCGGCTCAGGCCGTTGCCGGCGTAGTCGCTCAGGTTCATGCTCTGGCTCATGGCCACGCCGCCGATGAACTGGTCGGAGCAGTCCACGTCCAGCAGCCACTTCAGCCCGTCCAGGTCCAGATGCCCCAGCGACTTCCCGTTCACGTCCAGAGACCGCATATCATCGCAGCCGCCAACGCCGAGTTCACGCAGCGCGTCGGAGCCCTCATGGTCCATCGACAAAAGCTTCACGCAGTCCCAGGCAATCAGCTTCTCAAGCGCGGGACACCCGCTCGCGTTCAGCGTCAGCAGAAACGCGCAGTTCGGCACGTTCAGCTCCTTCAGCGCGTCGTTGCCGCTCACGTTCAGAGCTGACAGCGCGGCGTTGTCGCTCAGGTCCAGCACGTCCATCGAGAGACAGCCGCTCAGGTTCAGCTCCGTCACAAGGCTGCCCGTGAGCGTGAAGTCCTCGAACGTCACGCCGGTTGGAAGCGTCAGTTCCACCAAGTCAGTCGCGTCCGCGAGGGAAAGAGACGTAAGCCCGGAACACGCGCTCAAATCCAGAGCGTTAAGTTTCGTTCCGTTCAGTTTCACGTCCGTCAGCGACGAACACCCGCTCATGACCAGATTGGTTATCCCCGTTCCGTTCGCGTCAAGGCGCGTCAGGGACGAACAGCCGGACAGGTTCAAATCCGCGACAGCCGAGCCGGTCATGTCGACGGTATCCAGCGCCGCGCAGCCAGCCGCGTTCAGACTGGCAAGGTTGGGGCAGACGTTCGCGCTCAGGCTCACGAGGCTGACGCACCCGCTTACGTTCAGCGTCTCCAGTTTTTCGCAGCTGAACAGCGACAGCTTCTTCAGCTGCGTGTTGCCGCTCAGGTCCAGCGAGGTCAAATTGCCGTTGTCGATGGCCAGCTCCGACAGGGCCTTCAGGTCCGAGAGGTCCATGCTGGTCAGCAGGTCGGGCAGGACCGCGCCGGCTCTGAACTCCAGAGCGACAATATTGCCCAGCTGTTCCTTCAGGTTTTCCGCAAGCAACAGTTCGTCCACGCTGTCGAAGCGGTAGGGGCTGTTCTCCACGCCGTCCGCGGCCTTGCCGATCACCGCCGTGATGTTCCCCTCCTCGTCCGCGTACCCGTTGTGGAAGTACGTCACGCCGGACGGTTCGCCGTCGTCAGGCTCGTCGGCCAGGATGATGGCGTATTCCGGGGATGGGGATGCGCCTCCAGAGGAGGCTATGTTCCCCTTAGTTTCATTTTTCTTCTCGACTTTCACAATCGTGCCGCCCGAGAGCTGGCCGAAGCTGTTTATGGCTTGGACATAGATTTCGTATCGGCACGACTCCCCGGTATATTTGCACGTGTACAGGCAGTAGTCGGAGTACACTGTAGCCTTCACGCATGGGTCCTCAGTGTTCACAGAGGCCTGTTGTACTCCGTCTCTCACTCCTTTCGTGGCACCCAATACATACGTGATGGGCTTATCCCCCCTCGTCACATATAACTTCACATCGAAGGTACTGTTCTTCTTTATTGCCTCGCCCTTCCTGGGGGCTGTCTCAACCATGGGGCCGGACGGCGGCGTGCCCCCGACCTTGATTGAGAACTCCTTCTCGTCGGCGCCGGCGGAGTTCCAGGCCCGCACGGTGAAGGTGTACGTCTTAAGTTCAGCGTCCTCCGGGATCGTGCCGCTGATCACGCCGTCCTCGGTGAGTTTCAGGCCCGGAGGCAGTGCCCCCGCCGGGACGCTCCACATGATGGGCCTATCTCCATCGGCGTAAAGCCCCCCCCTGTAACGTTCGTTGCGCTTGACGCCGAGCAGGCCCATGCTCAGGCTGTTGGTCGTGATCTTCGCCGGCTTTTGCACATCCTTGACATTGACGGCGAGGGTGCCCTCCCCGGTCCTGGTCTGGCCGTCCACCGCTGCGGTCACGCTGAATTTGGCGTTCACCGTGCCAGCCTCAGGCGGGTTCGCGGTGACCGTGCCGTTCGCGCCGAGGGTCAGCCACGAGGGCCAGCCTTCGCCCGGCGCAAAGGTCAGCTCCGCGTTGACGGTCTGCCTCGTGCCGTTCCCATACACCTTCTCGACCCTGACATTGTCCCTCAGGCCCAGCGTGGCCGTCTGGCCGACAGCTACCGTCAGGGAAGCCGGCGCGACGGTGAGCTCGTAGTCAAACTTCGTGGCGGTGACGTTGACGGTGAGAACGGATATGGCGGTTTTTGTGATGAGTCCGCCAGCCGTGCCCGTGGCGGTGAGCGTGGCCGTGTAGGAGCCGGACGCGACATCCCTGCCCGGTTTGGCCGTGACGACGCCGGTGTTGGCGTCAAGCGTTATCCAGCCGTAAGCCGATTTCAGGCTCAGCTTCGGGGTCTGGACCTGCGTCGTGCCGTCGGTCATCGTGGCCGTGGCCGTGGCCGTGAAGGTCGCGGTGGCCGTGCCCCCTGGCTCGACGGCGAGGGTCTCGGCGCGTGGCGTGAGGGTGACGGCAACGGACTTGATAAGCTTAGGCATGGACGGGAGCTTTTGCGCCACCACCACGACTCTCAGCGTGGCGGTGTCGAACGCGGTCTTGCCGCTGTCCGTGGCCGTGGCCTTGACCGTGACCGTGTATTCGCCGGCCTTAACGTCCGTCCCCGGGCTGAGTTGCACAATTCCTCCGCTGATGGTTATCCATGGAAACTTGTCCTTGAGCACAAGGCTCAGATTGGGGGTGAGGGTTTTCGTGGTGCCGTTGCTGTACTTCGCCCAGGCATTGGCTTTGCACTGCACCGATGTGTCTGTCATGCCCTGTTGTACCGTTGCCCACGAACGTTCCAGCGTGAGGGTGACGTTGACGTCGGTGACGGAGCCGCCGCCGGAGCCGTTGCCGGTGGAGCCGCTGTCCGGAGTGACAGGGGTGTTGCTGCCGCTGGAGCCGCTGCCGGAGCCGCCGGAGTTGATGGTGTAGGTTGCCGTGGCGACAGAGCTTTCCACGCCGTCCTTCACAGCAATAGCCTTGAGGGTGGTGGTGGTGCTGATGCGGACCGGACTGGTGTAGCGCGTGCTGCTTTTTGTGGGATCGCTGCCGTCCGTCGTGTAGTGTATCGTCGCGCCCTCCGTCTTGCAGGAGATCGTCACGCTCTGCGCGCCGGTATAGGTTCCCGCCGCGGGGTTGAAGGTTGGCGTGGCGACGGTGAGCGGCGTGTCCCCGCCGGACTGGGCCTCGATCTCCACCGCGCCGATGCTGGGTGAGGCCGGGCGTTTGTTGCCGAGCTGGTCGGTCGTGACGCCGGTCCCAGTCTTGCCTTTGCCCATGAGGCCCTGCAATGCGACGTTGTCCCTATACACCGTGTGCTCGATTTCGCCGTTCTTTTTTGTGGACTGGGAGCCGACGCCGGCCAGTGTGGTGATGCAGCCGCCGCCGTCCGTAACCGTTGTGCTGTTGATAGCGTTTTTACTCACGGCGCAGTGGTCGAGGGTGACGGTTGCGCTGGTTACGTTGTGGCTTGGATCAGAACCGGTATAGGGCTTGACAGCTTTTTTT
>JAEEGY010000142.1 GCA_016280565.1 Fretibacterium sp. | reverse complement strand
TCGTGACGGTGGTCCACATCGGCATCCCGGCGTAAGCGCAAAAAAACGGGGGGGGCAGCCCTGAGCCGCCCCCCCGTTTCTTGTCCCGACTTATATTTTACAATCTTTCCTTCAGCCAGCGGGTGATCTCCTGAAGCCGGGCCAGACGCTGTTTCGGCCGGCCGGAACGGCTCAGCTCGTGGTTCTCGCCCTTGAACACACACATCTTCGCCTCAACGCCGTTGCGCTTCAGTGCCGTGAAGAGCTGAAGTCCCTGCCCAAGCTCGCAGCGATGGTCTTCGTCGGAATGGATGATAAGGGTGGGCGTCGTCATCTGGGCGGCGTACTTCAGCGGGGAGCGGTCCCACAGGGCGTTCACATCCTCCCCCAGGTCGGCCGCCTGCTGGTCCGGCACGAAGTAATACCCAATGTCGGACATCCCTACCATCGAGACCCAGTTGCAGATGCTCCGTTGGGTCGCGGCGGCGCGGAAGCGGTTGGTGTGCCCGATGATCCAGTTTGTCATGAACCCGCCGTAGGACCCGCCCGTCACGCCGAGCCGGTCCCCATCCACAAAGGGAAGCGTCTGCACGGCCCAGTCCACAAAGGTCATCAGGTCCTCGTAGTCCACCTCGCCATACTTTCCGCGAATATCGGCAAAGGCGGCCCCCCGGCCGTCGCCGCCCCGCGGGTTGCAGAACAGGACGGCAAATCCCTCCGCCGCCCAGCACTGCATTTCGTGAACGAACACGTCTCCAAACGCCCCCCGCGGGCCACCGTGGACGTGGAGGATGGCGGGGTACTTCCGGCCGACCTCGAACTCCACCGGCCGCATATACCAGCAGTCCAGGCCCTCCGGCGTCCCGTTCTCCAGGTGGACATACTCCGGGACGCTGAGGTCCACGCCCTCAAGGACCGCTGTGTTGAAGTCCGTCAACCGCTGTTCGGAGCCGTTCTCGACCAGATAGAGCTCCTGAAGTCCCAGGCCCGCCAGCCCCACCACTACGGCTCTCCTGTCCCTGGCATCAAAATCATCGACGCTGCGGAGGTCCCGGCTGGCGCGCTCAACATTGCCCTGTTCGTCGACCGTGCAGAGGCAGGAGTGATACCCCTCGGTCGTCACGTACCACGCCTTGCCGCCGGCGGTGATGAACGTCTCCCCGATGTTGCCGATCCCGTAGCGGCAGTCGCTGACAACGCTGTTGTGCAGGCTGGTGTCCAGCTCCGGCGTCAGGCACTGGGGAGCGCAGCCGTCCTTCGTCAGGAAGAAAGTCATGTTCTCGTTGAGGCCGTAGCGTTTCATGTCCGTGCCAGTCAGGAGGATCCCTCCCGCAAAGGGCGCGGCGCAGGCCCAGGCGAAACGTCCCTGGGGAAGCCGGGACTCCAGGGCCTTCGTGCCAAGGTCCAGCTCCCACAGTCCCGTCGTCGTGGGCATCACGTCCTCATAGTCTGCAGCGATGATAAAGACCCGGCTGTGGTCCTCCGACAGGCGGACCTGGTGAACGTCCATCGTCTCCGGCGTCAGGTCCGTCAAATCCCCCTCAGGGGAGAGGAGCGTCAGGCGGGAGCGCCGCTGAGCGGTGAATCCGAGCCCGTTGGCGCAGAAGGGGATCTGCTCAAAGACCCGATAGTCCGCGTCCTCAAAGCGTTCAGAATCGCGGGGGTCCACCGTCTGGAGCAGGACACCGGCGGGCGTGTCCCACAGCGATGTCACCGTGCGGCCCACCGCGGCCAGGAACTCCGCCTCGCCCCCGGCAACGGACAGTGCGTAGAGCCGGGACATCTTCGGAGCCTTCTCATCCGGTTTGGGCTCGCCGTTTTGGGGAGCGCGGCTGCTGGCAAAGAGGAGCTTATCCCCCGTCCGATCCCAGCAGAAGGGCCCCTCCGCGCCCCCGCGGGTCAGCTGTGTTCTTTTCCCCGTGGCGAGGTCCTGGAGCCAGAGATAGGAGAGATAACGGTCAACCTCCAGGTCCGCCTGGTGGACGGCAAAGGCGATCTTCCCCCCGTCCGGCGAGAACCGCGGGGAGGAGAGGAAGCGGTACTTTAAGAGATCATGAAAGGCAACGTGCCTGAGTTCTGTCTTCATAATTGATTCGAACCCCTTACCTAAGAGATGCCCGCGTGGGCCCTCTTATTATACCGCTTGACGAAGAAGGCGCGTAGATGGGCCAGGGCGTTCGATGTCTCCGGTGTCAGCGAGTCCGGGCAGGCCTCACGGAAAGCCAGCACCGCCGCCTCGTCCGGCTCCAGCCTCGGATGACGCCGCCGGGGCCCCTGGGAGGACACGGAGACCTTCAGCGGCGGGTCTCCAAGGATCACCTTCACCTCCGTCACCTCAAGGTCCCACCGGCCCTTAAGCGCACGCTGGATATTGCCCTTCATCATAAGGAGCCGCTGTTTCACCTGAGGCAGGTTCGTTGAGACGCAGAGCGTCTCCCCAACCAGGTCGTAGGGCGCTGAGTGCCGGGCCACGGCGGGAGGAACAAGGGCCCCCCACGCGCGCAGCACCTCCGTCAGCTTCCTCATGCGCTCGCCCTGCTCCGGCATCACGCGATCCAGCAATTCCCCGACGGAGGCAAGGCGGCCCAGTTTTTCCTTTGACGCTTTAGCCCGCATGACGAATTCCCACCGAGAGGAGCTGAACGTCCGTGGGCGTCACCCCGGAGATCCGGAGAGCCTGGCCCAGGGAACGCGGCCGGAAATGCGCAAGTTTCTGACGTCCCTCGGCGCTCAGGCCGGACACGGAGGCATAGTCAAACCCCTCCGGGATCAGGGCTCCGTCCAGGTTTGCCATGCGGGCGGCCACCCGGGCCTCTTTCTCAAGATACCCCGCGTAGCGCAGCTCCGTCTCCACATGAGACGCCTCCTCCAGCTCAAGAGGATGCTCAGGAGGGGTCAGGGCCGCGATCAGGGCGTAGCTCACTCCGCGGTGGCGAAGAAAATCTGCCGCCGTCACGGGCTCAGAGAGGACCTCCGCGCCCATCTTCCGGCAGAGCGCCTCCATCTGCTCTGACGGCACAAGGCGCGTCCCTTCCAGACGTTCCCGCTCCCGGTCCTCTGCCATCCAATGCCGCTCCAGCTCCCCCCAGCGGGCATCCCCGATGAGCCCCGCCTTTCTTCCAAAGGGGGACAGGCGCCGCGCCGCGTTGTCCCAGCGCATGAGGAGCCGGTGCTCACAGCGGCTGGTCAACATTCGATAGGGTTCGTCCGTGCCCCGGGTCACGAGATCGTCCACCAGCACCCCAAGGTACCCGTCTGACCGGCCGAGGATCAGGGGTTCCCGGCCCTTCACCGACAGCGCTGCATTGATCCCCGCCAGAAGCCCCTGCGCCGCGGCCTCCTCGTA
>JAEEGY010000141.1 GCA_016280565.1 Fretibacterium sp. | reverse complement strand
TCTGGATATGCTCATCATCAAACGGGATGGGCCGAACCCGCTCAAGGATGCAATAGGGCGATTTTTCCGGAAGTATAATATTTTGGAGTATAAATCGCCGGAGGACGGCTTGACCATCGACGACTTCTACAAGGTCCAGGCCTACGCCTGCCTCTATAAGAGCATGGGCAAGACCGTGAACAGCATCCCCGGCGACGCGCTGACCGTCTCCATCTTTCGCCACACGTTCCCGCGGGATATGTTTACCGCGCTGGAGGACACGGGGCTTGAAGTGGCGGAGCCGCACCCCGGGGTTTTCCACATCGAGGGGGCGCTGACGGTCCCGGCGCAGGTGATCGTCACCTCCAGGCTCCCGGCGGGGGAGTATGCGGCATTCAAGGTGTTGGCACGGGACGCCACGCGGGAGGACATCGTGCAGTTTATGGCTGAACGTGACGCCTACGCCCCGGAGGACGTGAGAGCCATCCTGCGGGTGAGCGTCGCAGCAAACGAGAAGATTTTTCAAGAGCTTGAAAAGGAGGGAGCTATGGTGGACGCTTTCGAGAGAGTCTTTCACGAGGAACTGACAGCGGCAAGAAACGACGGCATCGCCATTGGCCGCCAGGACGGCATCACCATTGGCGAGGAGCGGGGCCGCCGGGAGGGCATCCTCAAGACGCTGGCCGGTCTCATCCACAAAGGCATGCTTTCGCTCAAAGACGCGGCCCTGGAAGCCAACATGACCGAGGACGAGTTCACGGCGCAGATGGCCGCGCTGGGGGTCTAAATCACAAGCACTCGGTGGAGGCCAATAAGAGGCGCGCTGCGGGGGCCCCACAGGGGCCTCCGCACTGTTATAATAATGTGGAAAACAACGAGGGGCCCTGCCCCTCGGGGGGGAATTGTGTAAGATGCTCACCGCAAACGTCACCGTATTGGAGGAACTGCGCGTCCTGAAGCAGGAGCTGCAGGACAGCCTTTGACCTGCCTGCACTCTCGGAGAAATCGAAGGAACTGACGGCCCGGAGCGCGGCTGCGGACTTCTGGACCTCGGAGGGACACGAGGAGGTCCTGAAGGAACTGTCGGTCGTGAACTCCCGCCTGGAGGCATGGCAGCACGTGTGCGGCGAGGTGGACGACCTGACGGTGCTGGAGGAGATGTTGTCCGGCGCGGAGGACGCCGAGCTTCAGAGTGAGTTTGACCGGCGCGCCGCGGAGCTTCGCCGTTCGCTGGAGCACACCAGCCTGTTGTTGCTGCTGAATGAGGAATATGACACCGCCAACGCCATCCTGACGGTCCACGCCGGTTCCGGCGGGCTGGACTCCCAGGACTGGGCGGAGATGCTGCTGAGGATGTACCTGCGCTACGCCGAGCGGGAGGGGCTCAAGGCCACGGTACTGGAGGCCACCAACGACGAGGAGGCGGGCATCAAGAGCGCCACCGTGATGATGGAGGGCGACCACGCCTACGGCTTCCTGAAGGCGGAGCGGGGCGTCCACCGCCTGGTGCGCATTTCGCCCTTCGACTCCGCCCACCGCCGCCACACCAGTTTCGCCTCGGTCCTCGTCTCGCCGGAGTTCCCGGACGACGTGGACGTGGAGGTGCGGCCGGAGGACCTGAAGATCGACACCTTCCGGGCCAGCGGCGCGGGGGGGCAGTACGTCAACCGCACGGACTCCGCCGTCCGCATCACCCATATCCCCACGGGCATCGTCGTGAGCTGCCAGAACGAACGCTCCCAGCACATGAACCGCCAGGTGGCCATGCACGTCCTGAAGAGCCGCCTCTACGAGCTCGCCCTTCAGGAGCGTCAGGACCAGCTGGCCTCCGTGGTGGGTGACAAAAAGGAGAACACCTGGGGCAGCCAGTTCCGCTCCTACGTCCTGCACCCCTACACACTGGTCAAGGCCCACCGGACGAACTTCGAGAAGGGCAACATCCAGGCGGTCCTCGATGGCGACATTGGGGATTTCATCATGGAATACCTTCGCGCCCACGCAAGAGGGGAACGGGGATGCTGACCGTTCGCCGCTGGACCGCGCTGTGCCTCCTGGCTCTGTGCCTCTCCGCTCCCGCGTCATGGGCGGCGGCTGGACCCTTCGTTCCCGAACAGCCCACCATCCGGGCGGGGGCCCTCAGGACCGGGGAGAAGGGCTATATGCTCACGGTGTTGCGGGGAACGGAGCCTGTGCGCCTCCCCGTTCAGGTCGCCGGCGTCATCCCTCAGAGCCCGAGGGCTTCCCGGGGAGAAATTCAGGACTTCATCCTCATCCGCATCCTGCCCTTCAGGGACGCGCGCGGTCAGGTGGTGGAGCTGGCCCGGGGCATGAGCGGTTCGCCGGTCTACTTCCGGGGAAAGCTGGCCGGGGCCGTGGGGCGCGGCTGGGAGTTCAGCGATCATTCGCTGGCCCTGGTGACGCCCATCGCCGATATGTGCGGGGTCTTTGCCGCCGAAAACGAGGGCGTCAAAAAGGCGCCAGATAAAAAGACTCCGGAGAAAAAGACTCCGGAGAAAAAGACTCC
>JAEEGY010000140.1 GCA_016280565.1 Fretibacterium sp. | reverse complement strand
GTCCTCGATCAGGACGGCCCCGTAACGTTCCGCCAGGACCCTAAAGGGCCGGATGTCAACGGGATACCCCGCAAAACTCACCGGAGCTATGACCTGGCAGGGCGTCCCTCTGAGTTTCTCCTCCGCCTTGGCAGGGTCAAGGCAAAGCGTATTGGGATCGATGTCGGCAAAGACTGGCTCCGCGCCTACATAGAGCGCCGCGTTAGGCGTGGCCATGAAGGTCATGGCGGTAGTGAGGACATGATCTCCATTCCCCAGCTCCGCCGCGGCCATAGCGCCGTGCAGCGCAGCTGTCCCGTTTGCAAAGGCCACGGCGTGCTTCACTCCGGCATAGTTCGCGAGAGCCTTCTCAAACTCCTCGACGGTCGGGCCCATCGTGAGCCAGTCGCCCTTCAGAACCTTTACCACCGCGTCGATGTCATCGTCATCGATCCACTGTCGCCCATAAGACAAAACTTTCATGATGTTACCTCCTCATACCTGTACAGCCACGGTCCCGGCACGGCCTGGGATCAGGCGCATCGAGATCTCCGAATGGGTTGGCGGGCAGGAGTTGGGGAAGGCGTCCAAGGCTTCCCGCAGCGTGACGAACTTCACGCCCCTCTCCGCGCAGCGGTCCAGGAAATCCTCGAAGACGCCGCTCATGACGCCGCCCTCCATCTCCGTGTGTATCGTATGGACATTAAGGCCCGCCGTCAGCAGCCCCATGTAATAATCGTTGAGCCCTTCGGTGGGAATGCGGCCCATCACCTCGTCCAGAGTCGGCAGAGTCGAGGGGATCTGTGGCGTCCAGAACGCCCGTCCACCCATCGTGGGCATAAAGGGGCAGCTGTTCCCGTCCCCCCGCGTATCGCTGCAATAGACAAAGCCAAACTCGTCCTGTACGGCAAGGCTGTCCGGCGTCACCTGCCAGCCCGGCGCGGCACAGCATGTGGGACACACCTTCGTTATCTCCCTGAACAACCGCACTGCCCGATCAAGCTGCTCGCGTATCGTGTCCTGGCTGAGGCGAAAGAGGTTGTCCTGCCAGTACACGTGGTCCCAGGAGTGGATGCCGCAGTCGTGACCCTCATCAATGGCTCGGCGCAACAGGTCCGGTGCGGACGCCACAATCATGGGCGCGGGCAGCAGCGTCCCGTACATCAGCGTCTTGAGCCCGTAAGTCGAGGGTGCGCGGGTGCGGAGCATCTTGGTAATAAAACCCTTTCGGAAGATACGACGCAGTGCCTTGCCAGAGTTGTCCGGCCCCATCGAGAAGAAGATGGACGCCCGGATCCCTCGCGCCTTCAGGATGTCCAGCAGCCGAGGCAGGCCCTCCCGGTAGCCCCTGAGCGTGTCAATGTCGATCTTGATCGCTAACATCGAGCGTCTCTCCCTCCAGGATTTCCAAGATCCCACGTCCCGTCTGGACCCGTGAGAGAGTCAGGAATGTGCCGGGCCTCTCGCCCGTGTCCTCGTCCAACGGCCGCGAGCGCCAGATCATGAGCTTATGTCCATCGTGGAACGTAAACGCCCCAGGGAAGGGCTTTGTCACGGCGCGGACGAGGTTGTGGACTTCCACCGCACTTTTCGTCCAGTCGATCAGCCCGTCGGATGGACGGCGGCGGCCGAATTTCGTGGCCTTGCTCTCGTCCTGGGGGACGCCGGGTGCGCTGCCGGACAGGATGGCGTCAAGACTGGAACTCAGGACCTCCCCCGCTGCGGGTATGATCTTCAGGAACACATCGTGGGCGGTCTCGTCCGGACCGATGGTCACGGCCCTCTGAGCGACGATGTTGCCCCGGTCGGCGTACTCGGTCATGTGGTGGAGCGTGACGCCCGTCTCCGTCTCGCCGTTCAGCACCGCCCAGTTCACGCAGGCCCTCCCTCTGTAGCGGGGCAGGAGAGAGCCGTGCATATTGAAGGCCCCCAGCGGCGCGAGGTTCAGGATGGACATGGGAAGCATGGACCGGTAGTAAAAAGAAAAAATCACGTCCGGCGCGGCCTCCCGGACGCGCTCCACGCTGGGCTCCTCCGTCAGGACCGTCAGGCCGTGGGAACGCGCCAGGTCATACACAGAATCGAACCAACGCTCCTCATTAGGATCATCCTGATTGGTATATACCAGCGCAATTTCCACTCCTCTCCTCTGCAGGACGTACAGACACTCGCAACCAACAGAACTATAATCGAACACAACCGCTTTGCTCATTCGTATCCTCCTCCATAGTCTCCGCGCCCGGGGCGTAGAACTTACGCACGATATAGCGCGGGCGGTGGCGCACCTCCTGATAAATACGCCCGACGTATTCCCCGGCGATGCCCGTGCAGAAGATGGTGATGCCCATCAGAAGGAAGTTGATCGCCATCAGGGTAAAAACGCCCTCCGCCTCCGGCCCGACCCAGAGCCGCCGGATGAACATGAACAGAGCAAAGAACAGGCTGCCCACCGATACCAGGAGCCCCAGCATCGTGACGGCCTGAAGCGGGACGAGCGAGAAGCCCGTCATCAGGTCAAAGTTCAGGCGTATCAGACGGAAAAGGCTGTACTTTGACACGCCCCCCTCGCGTTCGCTGTGGGCCACCTCGATCTCTACAGGATTGACCGAGAACTTCTGTGCCAGAGCGGGGATGAACGTCGTGGTCTCCGATGCCTCGTTGATGATGTCCACAATGTCGCGCCGGTAGCCCCGCAGCATACAGCCGTAGTCGTGCAGCGTCAGTCCCGTGATGCGGTTCGTCAACCAGTTGACGACGTGGGAAGCCGTCCGGCGGAAGAGCGTGTCCTTCCGGTGCATCCGTATCGTCCCGACGACGTCGTGCCCCTCATCGATGCAGGCCACGATGCGCGGAATCTCCTCCGGAGGGTTCTGAAGGTCCGCGTCCATCGTGATGACAATGTCCCCCTTTGCGGCCTTAAAGCCCGCCATGATCGCCATGTGCTGACCAAAATTGCCGTTGAGGTCTATGACCCGTACGACATCTGGCCTTTTCCTGTATTCCTGGAGCAACAGTGGCAGGGATGCGTCCCGGCTACCGTCGTTGACGAACACCACCTCAAAGGGCCGCCCCAGCGCATCCATGACGGGCAGCAGCCGGCCAAACAGCGAGGGCAGCGTCTCCTCCTCACTGTAGACAGGAACAATCACCGAGACCATGTACGATAATATCCCCTTTCCCCATAAGTGGCCACAACCACAGTCAAAAGTTCGCAAACAGGACATCCCCCGCCGCCTTCCATGTGCGAACCGGCTTCTTTCCCAGTGTCTGCTCGAGGGAATCCCTGTCCTCGTCCTCGACCACCACGAGGACACGCCGGGGGCTCGCCCACAGGCGGTGAAGCTGCTCCTTACTGATAAACCAGCGCGGGTCGCTCTCCTGCTCTGCTCCGAAGCTCAGCTCGTTCAGGATGTCCGCTGTCACGACGCGGCGGCCCAGGTAGAACGGCATTCCCTGCATCAGGGACTGATAGACCACCACATCCTCCGCGCCCTCAGGGACGCAGGCCGCGATGTCGCGACGCGACAACATATTTGCCTCGATCCTGAACGCTGGAGAGACAGCAAAAAGAATCAGCAGCCCTAAAAGACAGAGCAGCGCACGCGCCCAATCTGCTCCTCGAAGCAGCAGAAACGAGGTCCCCCAGAAGGCCAGCAGTCCCGCCGACAGCATCAGCGCGGGGCTAATCATGGACATCACCCTTAGGTCTGTGCTGAACAAAGGCCATAGGAACCCCGTCAGCGCGAGGGGCAGTAAGATAATAGCGTTCAAGCCGATAAAACACAAGACGGATCGTCTGTCCGCCGTCTCCATCGCTGCCCCGATCAGGACCGCCGCGGGCGGCATGCAGGGAAGGATGTAGGGAATCAGCTTGGAGCTGGAGAGCGAGAAAAAGACGAAAGGCAGGGCGGCCCATAGCCCCAGGAATATTCCGTCGTCGCGGCTGATGAGGGCGCACTTGCCGAATGCTGCGCGGGCGGCGTCCCACAGCATCCCCGTCCAGGGCACGAAGGCCGCGAGGATGATGGGGATGAAAAACCAGACTGGCTCATAACGGTCGTGCACGGTTGTGAGGTAACGCAAAAGATGTTCCCGGATGAAAAAGAAATCGAAGAAATCTGCGTTCGCCCGACAGACGGCCCAGAACCACGGCACAGTGATCGTGTTTAAGGATACGGCGGCCACCGAGATATACAGTCTGGCCCGACAGCCGCTCTGCCGCGCTAAGGCGAAAGGCAGGGCGGCGATCCCACC
>JAEEGY010000139.1 GCA_016280565.1 Fretibacterium sp. | reverse complement strand
GCCTGATGAAGAGCTCCGTCGCGCGGACGCACACACCGGGCGTCCTGTCGGACCTGGGGGGATTTGGCGGGGCGTTTGCCCTGCCCGCCGGGCTGAAGGACCCCGTGCTGGTCAGCGGCACGGACGGCGTAGGGACAAAATTGAAGATCGCCTTTATCATGGATAAACACGACACGGTGGGCATCGACTGTGTGGCCATGTGCGTCAACGACGTGCTGTGCTGCGGGGCGCGGCCGCTGTTCTTTTTGGACTACGTGGCGGTGGGGAAGAACGTGCCGGAGCGCGTGGCGGCCATCGTCAGCGGCGTGGCGGAGGGCTGCGTCCAGGCCGGGTGCGCGCTCATTGGCGGGGAGACCGCCGAGATGCCGGGCTTTTACCCCCCGGACGAGTACGACCTGGCGGGCTTTGCCGTGGGCATCGTGGAACGGGAAAAGATGCTGAACAACGCCAATGTGAAGGCCGGGGACGCGGTGATCGCCCTGCCGTCGTCGGGGGTGCATTCCAACGGCTTCTCGCTGGTGCGCAAGGTCTTTGACGTGGAAAACCGGGACCTGACAAAATATGTCAACGAGCTGGGCTGCTCCCTGGGCGAGGCCCTGCTGACCCCGACAAAAATCTATGTCAAACCTGTCTTAGCGCTCATGGAGGCCGTGAACGTGCACTCCCTGGCGCACATCACCGGCGGCGGCTTCCACGAGAACATCCCCCGCAGCGTTCCCGCCGGGCTGGGCGTGAAAGTCCGGCGCGCCTCACTGAAGATTCTGCCCATCTTTAACCAGATCATGCGCATCGGACATATTGACGAGGCGCAGATGTTCCACATCTTCAACATGGGCGTGGGCATGACCGTCACGGTGTCCCCGGAGGACGCGGACGAGGCCGTGAGGCTCCTGAGGGCCAACGGCGTGGAGGCCTATGTCATGGGAGAGATTGTCCAGGGGGAGGGCGTTTCGATATGCTGAGCGCGCGTATTTCCGTGCTGGTGTCCGGCGGGGGGACGAACCTTCAGGCGCTGCTGGACGCGCAGGAGAGCGGAATCATCAAGAGCGGAAAAATCGTTCAGGTCATCGCGAGCCGAAGCGACGCCTATGCGCTGGAGCGGGCCAGAAAGGCCGGCGTCCGGGCGGACGTGGTGGCGTTTCGGGACTGCGCGGACCCTGCGGAGTTTGAGCGAAAGATCCTTAAACTGTTGGAGGAGGAGCGGGCGGAGATCGTTGTCCTGGCGGGGTTCATGCACATCCTGAGCGCGGACTTCGTGCGGCACTACAGGGGGCGCATGGTGAACGTGCACCCATCCCTCATCCCGGCGTTCTGTGGCAAGGGCTTCTACGGGCTGAAGGTCCACGAGGCGGCGCTGGCCGCGGGGGTGAAGGTGACGGGTGCGACGGTGCACATCGTGGACGCGGTGCCGGACGGAGGCCCCATCCTGAAGCAGAAGGCCGTGGATATCCTGCCGGGGGACACGCCCCAGACGCTCCAGCGGCGCGTGATGGAACAGGCCGAGTGGCAAATCCTGCCCGAGGCCGTGGAAGAACTGTGCCAGCACATTGAGCTGCTTCTGCCGGACTTCGGCGTCCGGGGCAACCGCTACCCCGGACGGGGGATCATCCTGGGGACCACACCGGAGGGGCGGGCGGCCCTGGCCTACTTCATCATGGGCCGAAGCCCGTCCAGCCGCGCGCGGATCTTTGAGCGGTCCGGGGACAGCCTCATCATCAAACTGCTGGACGCGGCGAAGAAGCTGGACGACCCGTCGCTCATCCTCTACGCGCCGGTGCGCGTAATGAACGGGCAGACTATCATCACCAACGGGGACCAGACGGACACGGTCTACGACACGATGAAGGCCGGCGGGACCTTTGAGGAAGCCCTGCGGACACGGGAGTTTGAGCCCGACCCGCCGCACTTCACGCCGCGCATCAGCGGGCTGATTCTGTCGGATGGGGCGTATCGGCTGAACATCCTCAAGGCGGACTCGGCAGGAAACCCCCTTGGGGGGGCGAAACAGAACTGCGAGCGGCAGTTCTTCGAGTACGCGCCGCGGCGGGGCTTTGGCCGCCTCATCCACACCTACGAGCGCGACGGGAACCCTCTGCCGTCCTTCAGCGGGGAGCCGCGCGTAGTGGAGCTGCCCAATGACATCGACGAGTTCGCCAACGGCCTGTGGGATGCGCTGGACCCGGAGAACAAAGTGTCATTGTATGTGCGGTTCCTCTCGCAGGGCGGGAAATTTGAGGACCGGCTGTTCAACAAGTACGGGGAGGAAAAATAACCATGAAAGAACTGGAACTGAAGTATGGCTGCAACCCAAATCAGAAGACCGCGCGCATCTTTGCAAAAACGGGGGAGCTGCCCCTGGAGGTGCTGAACGGCCGGCCGGGTTACATCAATTTTCTGGACGCGCTGAACAGCTGGCAGCTCGTGAGAGAGCTGAAGAACGCGCTCTCCCTGCCCGCGGCGGCGTCCTTCAAGCACGTCAGCCCGGCGGGGGCAGCAGTGGGCCTGCCTCTTG
>JAEEGY010000138.1 GCA_016280565.1 Fretibacterium sp. | reverse complement strand
TGGATGAGGCCACCATCCCGCCTCCGTTCTGGTAAAATATCCACATATTCTCACAGTTTTCTGGGGAGGCACGGAGGAGAAGACGGAATGAATATCGACATCACATCGCTTAAGGGCGGGGAACGGGTCATTCTGGCCCTGCGCTCGCTCTATGAGCGCAGCGGCTACACCTGCTACAAGATGAGCAAGTTTGAGGAGTATGACTTCTACGCACAAAACAGGGACTTTCTGTCCTCCGGGGACATCCTCACTTTTACGGACACCGACGGCCGGCTGATGGCCCTCAAACCGGACGTCACACTGTCGATCGTCCGGCATATGCGGGACGACCCCGGCACCGTGCAGAAGATCTTTTACGACGAGAACGTCTACCGAGCTCCGCGGCGAGCCGGCCGGCGCGGCACGTTCCGCGAGATCCCTCAGGTGGGGCTGGAGTGCCTGGGGGCTGTGGACGACGGCTGCGTCCGGGAGGTCCTGTCCCTCGCGGCGGAGAGCCTGAGCCTCGTGGCCGAGGGGCACAGCCCCGTCCCTGCCGCGCCCCGCGCCCGGGTGCTGGACGTCTCCCATCTCGGGGTCATCTCCGCCGTCCTCGACGGGGTCCTCCCGGAGGCCCGGCCCGCGCTGATCCAGTGCGTCGCGGAGAAGAACCTTCACGAGCTGACGCGGCTGTGCGGCGCAGAGACCAGCGGGGCGAAATATCTGCTGGCCCTCGTTGAGCACTGCGGACGGCCGGAGGAGGCCCTGCCCACGCTGCGGCGGGCCCTTGAAGGCTGCGAGCCCGCCCTAAAGTGTCTGGGACAGCTTGAGCACGTTCTGAATCATTTGGGGGACGCGGCGATGTTCCGTGTGGATCTCTCTGTCGTCAGCAACCTGAACTATTACAACGGCATCGTGTTCCGCGGGTTTATCGAGGGCATCCCGTCGGCCGTCCTCTCCGGCGGACAGTACGACCGGCTGATGGAGCGGATGGGGCACGCCGGGGGACACGCCATTGGGTTCGCCGTTTACATGGACTTACTAACCCCTCTGTTTTCGGAAGAACGAGGTGAGAGACATTGAAGGACAGTTCGATGCTGAATATCGCCCTGCCCAAGGGACGCCTGGGCGAACGGGTCTATGGGATGTTTGAGCGGGCGGGGTTCGGGTGCCCCGGCGCGCTGGACAAGGGCCGAAAACTCATCTTCGAGAACACGGAGCCGGGTGTGCGCTGTTTCTGGGTCAAACCGGCGGACGTGCCTATCTACGTGGAACGCGGCGCGGCGGACATCGGCGCAGCGGGCAAGGACATCCTGCTGGAGTATGGGCCGGACGTCTACGAGCTGCTGGACCTGAAGACCGGCGTGTGCCGCATGGCCGTGGCTGCGCTTGAGGGTTTTCGCGACGACCCGGAACGCACGCTGCGCGTCGCGACGGAGTTCCCCAACATCGCCCGGAGGTTCTACGCAGAGCGGGGACGGGACATCGACGTCATCCCACTAAAAGGGTCCATCGAGCTTGCGCCGATCCTGGGCCTCTCCGACGTGATCGTGGACATCGTGGAGACGGGGACGACGCTGCGGGAGAACCATCTCCAGGTGATCGAGACAGTGGTGGAGCTCAGCGCGCGGATCATCGCGAACAAGGCATGCTCCAAGTTCAAGGGGGAGCGCATTCAGGAGATCCTGCGTGGGCTGGAGGCGGAGATAAAATGATAAAGATACTGAAATACGGTGAAGTGCCAGATAAGGAGATCTTTGCCCGTGGCGTGGAGGCGTCCGCGCCCCAGGTGAGCGCGGCGGTGGCGGAGATCATCAACGACGTGCGGCAAAACGGTGACGCGGCGCTTTTTAAATATGAAGAGAAGTTCGACCGCGTGAAGCTGAACGCCCTTGAGGTGACGCCGGAGGAGCGGGAGCAGGCCGCTGAGGCTGTGGGGCCGGAGTTCATGGCACTGCTGGAGCGGGCGGCGGCCAACATCCGGCGATTCCACCAGCGGCAGGTGCGCGAGGGTTTTATCCTCGCAGAGGAGGACGGGAGGGTCCTTGGTCAAAGGGTCATCCCCCTGGAGCGCGTGGGGCTCTACGTCCCCGGCGGCACGGCGGCCTACCCCTCGACGGTGCTGATGGATACCATCCCCGCCCGGGTGGCCGGCTGCGGCACGGTGGTGATGGTGACGCCGCCCCGCAGGGACGGCACCCTCACTCCTGCTGTCCTTGCGGCAGCCGGAGTGGCCGGCGTGGACCGGATATTCAAGCTGGGCGGCGCGCAGGCGGTGGCAGCCCTGGCCTTTGGCACGGAGATCGTCCCCCGGGTGGACAAGATCGTGGGGCCGGGCAACGTCTATGTGGCGGAGGCGAAACGCCAGGTCTTCGGCGCCGTGGCCATCGACATGATCGCCGGGCCCAGCGAGATTTTGATCGTGGCGGATGGAAAGAGCAACGCCCGGTGGCTGGCGGCGGATCTGCTGTCTCAGGCGGAGCACGACAAAATGGCCAGCGCTGTGCTGGTGACGGACTCAGCGGAGCTTGCCCAGGCGGTGAGTGCGGAGCTGGAGGCGCAGATCCCGCAGCTTGACCGGGCGGACATCGCCCGGGTGTCCATTGATGATAATGGAAAGATCATTCTTGTGGAGGACATCGCCCAGGCTTTGGACATCTCCAACGCCCTGGCCCCGGAGCATCTGGAACTCTGCGTGGACGAGCCCTTTGCCTGGCTGGGGAGGGTGCGCCACGCGGGGTCTGTGTTCCTGGGGCGGCACTGCCCCGAGGCCCTGGGCGATTACTATGCCGGGCCGAACCACACGCTGCCCACCAGCGGCACGGCGCGTTTCTCCAGCCCGCTCTCCGTGGACGACTTCGTGAAGAAGTCGCAGTATACGTACTACACCCCGGAGGCCATGCGCCGCGCGGCCCCGGACGTGGCCGCCTTTGCCCGCGCGGAGGGCCTGACCGGTCACGCCAAAAGCGCGCTGGCAAGGATGGAGGGATAAAGATGCCGGTGATGACAGCACAGCGGCGGAAGCTTTCCCGGCTTGTTGAGATTTTACCAGATGATCAGGTTCAGGCGACGCTGGATTATGTTTTGCAACGTTTTGACGACCTCCCATTGGAAGACCTGGAGGAATATACTCTGGCTGCTGAAGCTTACACAAAATATCTGCGTGACGGCCGGCCAGCTTCTACGCTGGAGGAAGTGAGCAGGCGACTTGGCTTGGACGATTGAGCGGGGAGAATTTTGGAGTTATCGCATAGGTGATTATCGCGCTCTCTGCCGTATTGAGGACGAACAGATAACCGTGTTGGTCGTAAAAATTGACCAGCGCAGCAGCGTTTACCGCACGCGGCGTTAGTGAATTTCTGAGAGGAGATCAAACTTCATGAGCCGATTTCTTAATGAACAATACCGGGACCTTGTGCCCTACGATACGGCGGGCGAACACGAGGTGGGCATCTATATCAAGCTCAACACCAACGAGTCCCCCTTCCCGCCCTCGCCCAGAGCCCTGAAACGCGCGGCGGAGGCCGCCGGGACACTGAACTTCTATCCTGACCCCGACGCTCATGAACTGACGGCGAAGGTCGCGGAGCTTTGTGGCGTAGAGCCGAAGGAGGTCCTGTTGACCTGCGGCTCCGATGAGGCGCTGCTCTTTATCTTCATGGCCTTTTGTGCCAAAGGGGCCGCCTTCCCCGACATCACCTACAGCTTTTACGAGGTCCTGGCGGGGCTGAACGGCATTCCCTTTGAGACAATACCGCTCAACAAAGACCTCTCCCTGCCCCGGGGGGGGCAGGGGGGCGATAGCATCCCCCTGAGTTTAAATGTGGAGCGCTGCCTGGGGCTGG
>JAEEGY010000137.1 GCA_016280565.1 Fretibacterium sp. | reverse complement strand
ACGTGGACTACGCCGGGGCGGACGCGCTTTTGCCCTACCGTTTCATCGTGAAGGACAGCCGCTTCCTCAGTACCCACAGGGCACAGGGCCGCTAATTTTTGCCCTTGTCCTCCGGACGGGTAAACAGCATCGTCGCGTGCCCGGTGGTCCTGGTGGTCCTGTCGGAGGGGCTTTTGGGGGTTTCAGGGGGTTCCTTCCCCCTGAGCTTCGATCCGAGAAAATCGGCGGAGTTGCTGCGTTCCAGGAGCGTGGCATGGGTGAGGCCCAGGCGCTTCATCAGCATCAGGAACAGCCGCGCCCCCCGCGGGCAGTCGATGTCTGCGTCGTTCAGCTTCGAAAGGTGAAAATTACGGATAAGCTCAAGACTTTTCGCGTCCTCGGCGTCGGACTGCTCCCGCGGCTTGTAGTGGGACAGGTCCATGCTGAGGATGACGACACTGTCTCCCTCCCGCAGTAAGGCCTCCAGCATCTGGCACGCACGAAGGACCTGCAGATCCGTCGCGGCGGGCTTGATAATGATGGACAGGACGGACGCCCCGGGGAAGAATCTCCCTATCCGGGGGATATGCTCTGTGACGCAGTGGTCCCGGCGGGCCACCTCGTCCTGACGGAAAAGATGAGAAAGTTCCGCGCCCTCGGCGTCACCGCGCAGAACTTTCCTTGTGCCCCAGTCCGACGCGCCGGTGACGATGTTGCGCTTCGCCCGCCTGAAGTGGTCCGGCCCGATGACAATCACTCGCGCCGGGGACGGGCAAATCTTCGTAATTTGTGCGTAAAGACGGTCGATCAAAGCCCCGGCCACCCCGTGATGCGGGGACAGCGCGCCGATGGTTTCACCCCAGGCGGGCAGGACAAAAAATAAGAGGGCAGCGGCCAGCGCCGCCGCCCTCATCTTGAACAGGCTACTGATACAGCTTCTCATTCCAGTAGGGCAGGAACTCCGTCAGGTCTTCCTTGCCGTAGACCTTCGCCTTCCAGTCGTCGTCGTTCATGCGGTGGTCCAGCATGGCCCCGCTGAAGGTGTAGTAGGAGTACATAAAGCCCTCCGTCACGCGGAAGCCGCCGGACTTGTCGTTGACGTAGACATAGAGCTTACGCGGCGCACCCGAGGCCATGTAGAGGACTTCCCCTACCACGGCGTCCGTCGCCACGTCCGCCACCAGCGCCATCTTGAGCATATTCTGCGCTTCCTCGTCATAGACTTCGTAAATGCCCTCCGGCAGAACGAACGGCACGCTGAAGTTCAGCAGCGTCGCGAAATCGTCATAGGTCATCTTGTCATCCCGGGCACGGCGGGCAATGCCGGACAGGGTCTCCATGCTCTCGGCAAATTCTGTCAGCCGGCCCCGGTAGTACTCCCCGACGTACTCGTTCTCATCCGGCAGAAGGGGCTTCAGCGTCTTTGCCAGATTGGCGGCCGTATCCCTCAGAGCCTCAAAGAGCTCCGGCACGGGCTCGACGTAGCTCCGCGGGATGGGCAGCTTGAAGGGCCCTGCCACCCACGTGTCCGCGCCCTCGCCCATCTCCGCGCCGCTCTGCTCTGCGTAGAGGATGGTGTCGTGTTTCAGCTCTGTCATCGCGCCCTCGGCCGTCGTCAACTTTTTGTAGCTCCAGGCCGGCGTGCTCTCGAAGAACTGCTTTGAGCTCTTCGCCGCGAAGTAGGTCCTCATCGCCGACAGGATGGAGGTATAGACGTTCGCTCCGTCGTCCGAGTCGGCCCACTCCGGCCACATCTCAGCGAGCTTTTTCTGGCTGTCCTCGTAGCCGTCAAATTTGCTGAACTGCTTGACCTCACCCTGAGCGGACTTTGAGCCCAGCACGGCCATCACGTCCAGCGGGTCGGGGAGGGTGCGGCCGTCGATGGCCGGGGCGGTCAGCGTGTGGAAGATCAGCGCATCGAAGGTCACGCGCCGGGGCAGGATGGCGAACTTCTTGCCGGCGAGCTTCTGGATGACGCTGTCCTTTCCCGCCTTGTCCAGCGCCTCTATCAGGGCCTTGACCCTGTCCGGCTTGCCGAGGTCCGCGAGCTTGAAGGGCTTGAGCGCCTGGGCCAGCGCCTCAGGGGAGTTGATGTTGGCCCCGCCCACGAGGGTAGTGATGGGGTCATAGAGCGCACGCCACTTTTTCTGCACCGACGGGTTGGTGAGGAGCTTGTTGATGATGAGCGTCGCCGCCGCACCGGTCTCGCTGTCCATCGGCCAGCCCGTGCCCAGCAGGTACGTGGCGCGGAAGTAGGCCTTCAGGTCGTCGTTCAGCGTGTAATGTCCCCTGGGCCCAAAGAGGCTGAAGTCCTGGGGAAGTTCTGTGAAGGGGTTCTCCCCGGACCCCTTGCCGTCCATCACGCCCCTGGCAAATTCCTGTATCTCCTTGGGCAGCTTCGCCCCGCCGTTCGTGATGAGGTGCAGGGCCAGGTCCAGGAAGTTGGACACGTTCGTCCGCGCCGTCTTCTCCAGATCGGATGCGGGCTTGGGCTGATTTTTCAGCGCGTCCCGCATGGCCATCACCAGGTCTGCCGTGCATTTGACCAGGGCCTTCTCCTCCACCTTCTGGAGCGCGCGGTCAAAGTAGAGGTGAAGGGCGTGGAAGGGCAGATCCGCCGTGATGAACTTAGCCGTGTACTCGTTCAGGCGCTTGTAAAGGTCCACCATGTCATCCTCCTGCAAGGATTCGGAGACAACAGGGGCCGGGTCCACATAAAAACCGTTCTTCAGCAGGAACTTCCGCGTGTCGCCCTCGACGGAGTCCGGCAGGTTCTCCTCCTCCACGCGGGAGAGTTCCGGCTCAGACGCGGCCAGGTCCCGCAGGTCCGCCTCCGGCAGCCAGGCGTAGCGATTGTCCGAACCGGCAAATTCCCCGTCCACGCCCTCCGGCACCTCATCGGAAGAATAGTCCGTGCCAAAGACGCAGAGGATCCACGAGGCACCGTTCGCCTCCGCCTTGCCCTCCGCTGTCACGACTGCGCCACGGGGCAGGGTGAATTTGGAGTATTCCGAAACGGGCTTCTCCCCCGGCAGAAGGTGGGGGACAAGGCCGTCCTTCAGGACCTGGAAGGGCCGGGCCTCAAATGCCTTGTACTCCGGCATGGGCGTCAGCAGGGCGAGCTCGGCGAAGCCGGTCAGCCCCTCCCCCGCGAGGGAAAGCCAGCCTTTTTTGTCCTTGGCCGGGGTCCCCTCGACGGCGTCGCCGTAGGCCAGCATACCGGAGCACGCCACGTCCTCGCCCACCGTCACCCAGCCGCCCTTGGGGGCCGCCTTCACGCTTCCGGCGTCCTCAAAGATAGGAGCCAGCCGGCCGGTGACCACATACCGCGGAGCCGCGCACGCAACTCCAGAAAGGGCGAGGAGAAGCAGGACCCCCGCCACAGCGCATGAAAACTTTTTCATCCCAGAGAACCTCCTTAAAATACCAATTATTTCTGGCCTATTCCCTGTCGATATGATAACATAAACTTTGCTTGAAAGTTTTCAGTTCTTCAAAAACTTGGGAGGCGTATTGGACATGGCGTACACGGAAACAAAGACGACGGGATGGGGCGAGCGCCTGGGCAACTCGTTCAAGGGCATTGTTACGGGCTTTATCCTCATCGCGGTGGGAACGGTGCTGCTCTGGTGGAACGAGGAGCGGACCTTCAAGACCGCGGGGGCCATTGGCGAGGCGCAGATGCTGACCGAGGATGTGGCGGACATCAGCAAGGTGGACCCTGCGCTGGAGGGCAAGGTCATCCACGCTATGGGCCGCGCGGAAACGAAGGACGAGCTGCGGGATCCGGTCTTCGGCGTCAAGGCGGTGGCCATCCGGCTGGACCGCGACGTGGAGTACTACCAGTGGGAGGAGGAGTCCCACTCCGAGAAGCGCAAGAAGCTGGGCGGCGGCGAGGAGACCGTCACGACCTACACCTACAAGCAGGCCTGGACCTCCAGCCCCATCGATTCCGGCTCCTTCCACGACCCAAAGTATCAGGGCGTCAACACCGTTCTGGCCAACTTTGAGGAAGAGACGGTCTGGGCTTCCAACGTCACCTTCGGGGCCTACACCCTGCCGGATTTCCTGAAGCACAGCATCGGCGGGGCCGTGGCTCTGAACATCACCAGCGCCGATGTCAACATCTCCTCCATCGCAGGCTCCCTCATGCTCCCGGCTGACGAAGCCACGCGCCGTTACTATTACGGCAATGTTTCGGCGGACCAGCTTGTCCATGTGGCGGGCAGCACGGTCTACCTGGGAAAAAATCCGGGCAGCCCCAGCATTGGCGACGTGCGCGTCACCTTCAAGCAGACCCCTCCGGCGGACATCTCCATCATCGCCCAGGTCATCCGGGACACCTTTGAGCCCTACACCGCATCCAACGGCTACACCTTCAGCAAGCTTTCCATGGGGAAGGCGGGCATGGTGAAGATGTTTGAGGACGCGAAGAGCAGCAACAACATCATGGCCTGGGTCCTCCGCGTCATAGGGATCCTGGTGGTCGTGGCGGGTATCCGCGCCGTGTTTGGGCCGCTGTCCGTCCTGGCCGATGTGATCCCGATCCTGGGGACCATCGTGGGCGCGGGCGTGGGCTTCGTGGCCTGGGTCCTTGGCCTGGCGTGGTCCTGCATCGTGATCGCCGTGGCGTGGGTGAGGTTCCGGCCCATCGTGGCGGGGTGCCTGCTGGCGGCCGCGGTGGTGCTGGTGGGCTTCATGTTCATGAAGGGACGCAAAAAGGCGGCGTAGGTTTAGGAAATGAACGTTGGGGCCCTGAAAACGAAGGGCCCCTTTCTAAAACGCGAAAGGGGTAATGACACGTGAGAAAGTTTTTAGCGCCTTTGGTATTTGCCGCGTTGTTTGCGGCGGCGGTGGGGACTGCCTCGGCGGACCCCAAGATCACGATGAATGCCTACAAGTGTCTGGCCTGCGACAAGGTGTTCCAGAGCTT
>JAEEGY010000136.1 GCA_016280565.1 Fretibacterium sp. | reverse complement strand
ATGCACGCCTGCGGCCACGACGCCCACACCGCGATGCTGCTGGGCGCGGCGAAGCTCCTGTCACAGCACAAGGCGGAGCTGAAGGGGGCGGTGAAGCTCATCTTTCAGCCCGCGGAGGAGATCGGGGCCGGAGCGGTGGCCATGATCCGCGACGGCGCGCTGGAGGCCCCCAGGGTGGATGCCATCGCCGGGCTCCACACCGGTAATTTCTGGACCGGCGCGTCTGCGGGGGAAATTGGATACAGCCACGGCGCGCTGATGGCCTCGGCGGACATGTTCACTCTCTCCATCACGGGGACCGGCGGGCATGGCGCCCAGCCGGACCGCGCGGTGGACCCCATCGCTGTCGCCTGCCAGATCTACACGGCACTGCAAACCATCGTCAGCCGTGAGGTCCCGCCCGCTCAGGCGGCTGTGGTAACAATAGGAAGTATTCAGGCGGGCAGCGCCGCCAACATCATCCCGCCCTCCTGCACAATGCAGGGCACGATCCGGGCCCTTTCGCCGGAGACGCGAAAGAATATTCAGAACCGCATCCGGGAAATCGCCGAAGGGGTGGCCGAGGCCATGAGGGCCAGCGCGTCCGTGAAGTTCACCTATGGTCCTCCCCCCGTCATCTGTGACCCCGGAATGACGGAAAAGCTCCTTCGCGCGGCGGGGGCCGTCGTGGGACCGGAGCACGTCAAGCCCGTCGATGCCCCTACAATGGTGGGCGAGGACATGGCGTTCTTCTTAGAGAAGGTGCCCGGCGTGTTCTTCTGGCACCCCTCTGCCTCGGGAGAGGGAGAGAATTACCCCCACCATCATCCCAAATTTACAGTCAACGAGGAGGTCCTTTGGACAGGCACGGGCACTCTGGCAGAGCTTGCCCTGACCTGGCAGGAATAGGTCACTCCACGGCCTGCTGCAGGTCGTGGACGAGCCCTTTCATGAGCCGCAGCAGCTCCGGGTCGGGCGGGGCGCTCTCCGCCTGCTGAAACAGGAGGTGCAGCTGGTCCTGCTGGGAATGGGTCAAAAGCGTCTCAATTTCAAGAAGGGATAGCTTGAGACCGTGGAACTGCTGGGCCCAATCCCTGGCCGCATCAGGCAGGGGCTCCTGCCCTTCGCGCAAAGGCGCCCCTCTGCTGGCCCAGACCGCGGCCCCGCGGACGATCGCGTCCTCCGTCCCATGGATCAGGTGTTTGGGCTTGGGCCCTTCCCGCTGAAGGATATCCCGGAGCAGGGGGACAGCGTTTGAACCGCCGGTCGGGATCAGGTGGGTTGGAGCATACTGGGTCCACAGCCGGCAGACCGTGTGGATGATCCGCCGCAGGGAAAAGCGGATGAGGCACTCCAGGTCCTCCCGGTAAACCGTCAGCGTTGGGGAGGGCCAGTCCGCCGGTGAAAGGGGGCTTCCGTCCTCCAGGACAGGGGGCGTCCAGCGAATGGATTTTGCGTCCGACAGCGCGATCTTGATCTGCTCTGCCTCATGAAGCAGTACAGACTGACGGGGGTCCCCTTCCTTCAAAGACAGCCGCAGGCGTGCCCTAAGCCATGCCGCCAGGGCTTCATCATAATCCCTGCCGCCGGGGAGCCCCGCTTCCACGCGCTCCAAAACATGCCCTTCGCCATTTTTGGAATCCACCACGGAGAGGGTCGTCTTCGCCCCAAAATCCAACACAAGGGAGCGCCCATTGCAGCTCAGGGCCAGTGCGGCAGCGCAGGGCTCCGAAATAAAGCCCACCTCCGCTATCCCTGCGGCGTTCGCGGCCTTCACCATGCCCTCCTTCTGTTCTCCGGAGAGTCCTTCGGGAATAGCCATGACGCAGGAAGAGACGAAATCGTTCAGGTGTACCTCTGCATCCTCGCGCAGGGTCAGGATAACGGGAACGAGGAGCTCCTGGAGGGTATGCTTCTCGCTGTCCCTCCACCCCGCGGCAGAGGGCACAGCCGTTTTTCCCCACCGGTTGGGGATCAGCTTTGCGGTCCCGCCTGGGGGCGCAAAGGCGGCGCGGGCGCTGTGCGTACCAAGGTCAATGCCAATAGCGGCGCCCTTCACAGCGTGACCCCCTCAAGCCGGCCACCGGACACAGAACGCACCCGGATACGGACAGTTTCGTTGGGTTCAACGTTTTCCTCAGTATCCCACCGCGCCTCAAGGAAATGCGGGATATGCCCACGGTACCATCCCTCCTGTTCCGGCTCCTCGGACAGCACGTCCAGTTCGCGGTCAATGAAACTTTCCGCGTATTTCTCCAATAACTCACGGCCCAGCGCCAGCGCCCGGGCCGCGCGATCATCCCGCACTTCGGGTGCGGGCCTGTCCGGCATCTGTGCCGCCGCCGTGCCCGGCCGCGGGGAGAAGGGAAAAACGTGGACCCGTCCCAGGCAAACCCGGTGCATGAGGGAAAGGGTGTTTTGAAACGCCGCCTCATCCTCGCCGGGAAAGCCCACAAGGATGTCGCTGGAGATGTGCAGATCGTCACCCAGATGGGCACGCGCAGCTCCGCAGACACGGGCAAACTCCTCCGCCGTGTAGCCGCGCCGCATGAGGCTCAGGATGCCGTCGTCGCCGCTCTGCAGGGGCAGGTGAAGATGGGGGCAGAACACGGGGCTCTCCTCCAGGGCGTCCAGCAGCGCCTCGTCCAGAGAGAAAGGCTCAAGGGAGCCCAGCCTCAGCCGCTCAAGCCCCTCAACGCCGGACAAAACACGGATCAGTTCCGCCAGTGAGGAGTCCGTATCGCGGCCGTAGGTCCCAAGGTGGATCCCCGTCAGCACCACCTCGCGGCAGCCTCCCTCCACAAGGCGGCGAACCTCCGCCAAAACGTTTTCCACAGGACGGCTCACCGGGCGTCCTCTCAGAAAAGGGATGATACAGTAAGTGCAGAAGTGGGCACACCCGTCCTGGACCTTGACGAAAGCCCGGGTGTGCAGGCCGGTATCCCGAAGAGGCATCTCCTCCCAACCTTCAATGGGAGGAAGAGTACGGAGGTCCTGGAAAGGACGCTCTCCATCGAACGGAAGTCTGTTCGCCATCGCCTCAAGCGCATCCGGAAGGCGGGACTTGCCCCGGCTCCCCACAAGGAGGTCGACCCCCAGCTTCCGCGCGTCCCCGGAGTCAGCCGCCTGGGCCCAGCAGCCGCAGACAGCGACAAGCCCCCGATCTCCCACGGCGCGGCGGGCGCGGTGCACCAGCTGGCGGCACTTGCGTTCAGCCTCCGCCGTCACGGCGCAGGTGACGAGCACAGCAGCTTCTGCTCCCTCCGGCTCCCGGCTCACTGACGCCCCCCTCGCCTCAAGCGCACCCGTCAGGAAGTCTCCCTCGCAGAGGTTTGAACGGCACCCAAGGACGTGGACCCACACCTTGAGGCCCTTGAGCCCCGCCCTGTCCATGCCTGGATCAGACACGGGCCCTTTTGGCCCGGCAACCCCACCAATCGCCGGAACGAAGCTCACGGTCCACCGTCAGCCCTGAGGATGATAGCACGGAGAGGAAGGTCCCACGCTCAACCTCCGTCATGCCGGAGAAGATGGCGTAACCCTTGGGCTTCAGGACGCGCTTCACGTCAGGCAGCATGGTCAGGTTAGGTGTGAGGAGGATGTTGGCGGTAAGGACGTTTGCCTGTGTCTCCACCCCGTTCAGCAGGTCACCCACGCTGAGATCGCAGACGCTGGCATTGATCGAATTCAGGTTCATGTTGCGGCGCACCTCGTCCAGCGTCGTGGGGTCCAGGTCACGCGCGACAGCGCGGGACGCCCCCAGCTTTAGGGCAGCAATAAAGAGGATGCCTGTCCCCGTGCCGACATCCAGGACCGTGTCGCCCCGCTTGACCGCATCCTCCAGCAGCTCGAGTGCGATGCGGGTGCTCTCATGGTAGCCCGTCCCAGAGGCCGAGGAGGGGTAGATGTAGATAGGGATTCGGCCCTGCTCCGCCTCATTCTTATGCCAGGGGGCCATAACAGTAAGGGATCGCCCCACGTTCAGCGGGGGGAAGGCCTCCAGGTGCTGTGTGCTCCAGGACTGGTTCTCCGTCTTCTGGCTCCGGAGCACCGAGATCCCCTCAAAGGATGATAGAAGTTTGTTCAGCCGCGCCAGCAGAGCGTCAATATCCTGCGAGCCCAGATAATCAGCGCGCAGCACCAGTTTCCCTCCCTCCTCAAGAAATTCCGAGCCGATCGCGCCGGACAGCGCCCCCAGGGTAAGAAGACGCTCCTCATCCCAGGAACGGTTCTCACTGGGCGAAAGGGCAAAATCAACAGTCCACCAGTAATTCGTTCCCGACTCCTCATAAGGCTCCATCATAACACCTTCTTTGAATGGATAAAGTCCAGCACTCTCTGGGCTGACGTGTTCAGGACCTGCTTCTCAGGGAAATCCATCTCGTTCAGCAGCGCCGCGGCCCGCGAAAACTCCCCCACACTCCAGCAGGTGTGCGCGTCGGAGTCCACCGCGACGAGGGCTCCGCAGCGCGCGCAGGCCGCCATCAGACGCCTTGCGTTCTCCAGGTTGCGTGGGCTGATGTCGAAGGCGTGATGCTCATTGAGCTCCACGACCTTGCCCTGAGCAGCCCATGCGGGGACGACGGTCTCCACGTCAAAGGGGAAATCCGGGGAATCGGGATGGCCAATCATGTCGATTTGAGGATTCTCCGCCAGAGCCAGGTAAAGCCCCGTATAGTCGCAACCCTCCTCAGGAATAAGGACGTTCTCGTGAAGGCTGGCGATCCGCCATTCAAGGCGCTCCTGCAGCCCCCTGGGCAGGTCAAGCTTCCCCTGGGTATTCAGGACGTTGAGCTCCACCCCGCGCAGAACAGTGACCCCTCTAATCTGCCGTGGCAGGGCCCTCAGGTTGGAGAAATGAAGCGTTTGACAACTTCCAGGCATAGCGGGGGCGTGATCAGTCATGGCGATCAGTTCCAGCCCCTTCTCCCCCGCCATCTCAGCCATCTCCTTGATCGTGGAGTAGGCGTGTCCTGACGCGATGGTGTGTGTATGCAGATCTGCGCGCAGAGTTATCATCAAATCCCCCAATTCCGTCCTTATCCCCCGGCGGCGTTCCTGCCCGGGAGGTATGTCCTACTCTTCTTATTATACTCTTTGTTTCAAGCCCCTGCTTCCCCGGTTGGATTTTGATACTGGTTTAAAAAAACAGCCCGTAGAATTTGACCTAAGACGCCGATAGGTGATAAAATTATGTCCACCCACTCACGGGAATGGAGGGAAGTAAAATGGAGACAAGGGACCTGGAGAACAAAAGGAACACGGGGAAGAAGCCCGGCAAAGCGCCGGCTCAGAAGGAAGACAAGGAGCCCAAGGGGCCGGTACGCGGCGCTGCGCGCCGGCGGGCCTCTTCAAAGGAGAGCACGGAAAAGAAAACTCCCAAAGGTACTCAGGATAATAATGCTCCCAAGACTGCCGCCCAGTCCCAGAAAAACGGGGGTAAAAAAGATATCGGTTCTAAAAATATATCCGATATAAACACTCAATCTCCCTCAAAAAAGGCTGATAACGGGACAAAAAAAGTTACCGGGAATAGAAACAATTCCAAGAAAACGCAGAAAAACGGCGTTTCTGATGAGAATAAAAAGAATGTCGATAATAAAAAAGATACCGTTCAGGTTAAGCAGCTCGGTTCGAAGGAGAATGTCAAAGGTATCGGTAATAAAAACAATCCTCGTCAGAAGAAGCAGCCTCGTGAAAATGAGCTAAAAAAAGATACCGGTTCTAAAAACAATTCCAAATCATCCCCTCAAAAAGCCCCCCAAGAGGCCATAAAAGAGGATAAAAAAGATACCAATATTAAAAATATATCCGAAAAAGCTCAGGCCCCTTCCTCCAGGATGAGTAGAGAACGCCGTCATCGCACCGTTCCAGCGAAGGAACAGGTGAAACGCGCGGCGCGGAACAATCCCTATCCGCCGGACAGCTTCAGCAGCGAGGGGGTGATGTCCTCTCTGAAGGGTT
>JAEEGY010000135.1 GCA_016280565.1 Fretibacterium sp. | reverse complement strand
TTTTCGGGGCAGGGCAGCTACAGCTTGAAGCTCTACGGCCAGTACGGCCACGAGGCGGGCGACAGCACCACGTCCACCAAAACCTGGTCGAACTCCGAGAAGGTGATCATCGGCGCACAGACGGATAACCTGTACGGTTTTCCGAAGGATTACACGCAGTTCACCACGGCCTCTCAGGTCTTTATCGACGCGGCGGGCGTGCTGACGACCCCGTTTGGCGTGAAGTTCGACAAAAACGCCTGGCTATGGAACCGCAACTATTATGAGTCCCGCCAGTCGCCCTACGTGGTCAGCGCGGACCCGGCGCTGGTCCTCCCCGGCCGCTACCGTCAGGAGAAAAAGCTGAACGATACCGGCGTGGTCAGTACCACATGGCAGGCCGTAACAGACGAGTCCGCCGCCACCCGGATGCGCGGCATGACGTTCTATGACACGGTGACACAGCAGTATGTGCCTGGGGCACTGGAGCAGGGCTGGCCGTACAAAATATCCTTCCCGATATACAACGCCAGCTTTGTTGATGTCACCGGAGAAGGCGTTGAGGTTGCGATCTACCGCCAGAACCGAGGCGGCTCCGACAGGACACTCATAGAGCGGCAGACGGTTCCGCTGAAGGGTTGGACCGACGACATCACAAACGGTGGCTCCAACAAGGCAAGGGTGGAGTTTGTGTGGTCGGCCGATATTGCCGAGGGCGACTACGAGTTCTACGTTATCCTTGACCCGGACAAACATATCTCCGAGGTCCACGAGACCTGGACAAAGGACACGCCCGACGGGAACAACAACGGCTACTGCCCCTTCTCCGTCGTGAACACGTCCGACGAGGCGGACGCAGCATCCCTAGCATCGGATGAGAACAAAGGAATTTCGGCGGAGGATTTTACGCTCTCGTTCTGGGATTTAAACGCCGAGGAGCCGGAGATGATGACCCCGCCGGAGTTCCGCAGCTACGTTCTGGCCCAATCGGGGGACGTTCACGCGGGGGGACAGGCGACATATAACGGCGCTCCGGGCGTCACCAACGCGGAGGTCGAACTACTCTGCACGGGCCTGGCGGGCGGAGTGTCGCGCGTCATCTTCAGCCGCCGCTTCCCAGTCCTGCGCCCCGGTGTGACGCGAGAGTTCACTTTCAAGGCGATTCCGGAAAAACTGGCCCAGGGCAATCTTGTGGTTCGTTTTTCCTCCTCCCGGGGCAGTTTTACCGTTGGAGAGAACAGAAGCGGCAGCAGCGGCGGATGTGATACCCTCTGGGGCGCGGGCTTTGGCGGACTGGCACTGGCGGTTATGCCTTTACTTTGTTCAAAGAAAGGACGGAAGCAGTGATGAAAAAGATGATGGGGAAAAAAGACTGGGGGCTGACGCTGACGGCGGCCGGTCTGGCCGCGTCTGTTATCGCGGCCAGCGGCGGATGCGGCGGGAGCAGTTCCTCCACGAAGGACGCTAAGATCAATGGCAACTATAACATCATGTTCGTCATCACGGACCAGGAGCATTTCTTCCAGAACTACCCGGCCGGGGCGAGCTACAAGGCCCGGGAGCTGCTGAGGTCGATGGGCACGACCTTTGAGAAGCACTACGCCTGCTCCAACATGTCCACGTCGTCTCGTTCCGTCATGTTTACCGGAACACATATCACTGACACAGGGATGATCGACAACACGGATTTCAAATGGCAGGATGCCATGGATGACACGCTCGTCACCATCGGCGACAGGATGCGCGAGGCGGGATACTACACGGCTCTGAAAGGCAAGTGGCACATGGCCAAGGCGGCCTCTGTCGTGGATGATGGCAGCAGCGGCGAAACGCTGAACACATTGGAAGGTTACGGCTTTGCCGACTGGGGGGGCGAGGATTATATCGGCAAGGCACAGGAGGGCTACAACATCGATCCGGAGATTGTTGAACAGGCGATTGACTGGCTGGGCAGCACGGGGAAGAAGCAGAACGCCGAAGGCAAGCCCTTCTTCCTGGCTGTTACCCTGATCAACCCGCATGACATCATGGGCTACACATCCGACAAAAATTTTGTAAGTCCCACGGGGCTTGCAACGGCTGGCAAACCTGATTCTGAAGTGTACAATAAAACGTATTCTGAGCCCATTTCCTCAACGTGGAACCAGGATCAAACGGGCGAGCTTAAAGCAATACAGATGTACCGCCATAACTGGGAGCTTATCGCCGGGAAGATAACGGACGCAGCCACGTGGAAGGATTTTCAGGATTATTATTTCAACTGCATCCAGGACTCGGACAATAATCTCATGAAACTTCTGGAGTATCTGGACAAGAATGGCATGATGAACAACACCATCATCGTGCTTACCGCTGACCACGGCGAGATGCACAGCAGCCACGGGCTGAAGGGCAAGGGCAGCTTCATCTATGAGAACAACATCCATGTTCCTCTCATCATTTATCATCCCGATTATCCGCGTGGAAGGACTGTCGCTGCTGTCACCAGCCATGTTGATCTGGCGGCGACCTTCGTGGACATGGCAAACCTGACAGCGGAGAAGAAAGCTGAGATCGGGAAGGGCATCCGCGGCAGCAGTCTGATGCCCCTGATGAAGGACCCGAAGTCTTCGGTTCGGGATGGGGCACTGTTTTGTTATGAGATGTTCTCCATGTCAGCACCTCTGACGGAGGTGAATAAAGGTGGAGTAACCTATATGTACGATTTCAACGATGAGCAAATCGTTCGCGGCATGGCCCGGGGCCTCATCACGGCGGACGGCTACAAGTTCATCCGGTACTTCCACCCGAAGGAGTTCCACAAGCCGGTAACATTTGATGAGCTTATCGCCAGCAACGACGTTCAGCTCTTCAACCTGAAAGATGACCCTAACGAGGAGGAAAACCTCGCCTCCCCGGCGAAGCGAAACGCAAACGAGAAGAAGATTATGGAGCTGAACGGCAAGCTGAACGACCTGATTGGCAAGGAGATCGGCGCAGACACCGGTGCAGAGGTAAAACACGCACTCGAAGTGAGCGAAGAGCTAAAAGAAACACTCAAAAAACTGCGTAGTATGTAGCCATGACCGGGACGGACAAACGGACCTACGCCATGCTGGCCAAACCCGTATCGGGGGCCTGCAACCTCCGGTGCGGGTACTGCTACTACGCGGGGAAGGAACGTCTCCTGGACGTCAGGACGGCCGTCATGTCCTTCGATGTCCTGGAGGCGTTTATCCGGCAGAACCTCGCCATGCACGGATGGGACGCCGTCGTGGAGTTCGCGTGGCACGGCGGCGAGCCCACGCTGGCCGGGGTGGGATTCTTCCGCGAGGCCATCCGTCTTCAGGAGAAGTATGGCCAGGGGCGCAAGATCCTGAACACGCTCCAGACGAACGGGACGCTGCTGGACGACGAGTTCTGCGCGTTCTTCCGGGAAAATCATTTCCTGCTCGGCGTCAGTGTCGACGGCCCGCCGGACTGCCACAACGCCTACCGCAGGGACGCGGATGGCGCCGGCTCCTTTGACCGGACGATGCGAGGGATCGAGTTGTTGAAGAAGCACGGCGTTCCCTTCAACACGCTCACGGCCGTCAATGATGTGAACGTGCAAAAGCCGGTGGAAGTCTACCGTTTTTTGCGGGAGTTGACGGACTACATTCAGTTTTTGCC
>JAEEGY010000134.1 GCA_016280565.1 Fretibacterium sp. | reverse complement strand
CGCTGAAAAAGAGCTGGACGACGACGCGGAGAGCCTCATCACCAACGAGCGTTATGTGTACATAGCTCAGGTGGTCAAGTCCTGCTATAGAAAACGCAACGCCGGGAGCCTGAGCACCTCGGACAAGATCGACAAAGTCGTCACCAACCGCTGGCTGGGCCTGCCGATTTTTGCGCTGGCGATGTTCGCGGTTTACTGGATCGCCATGGTGGCCGTTGGAACACCTGCCACCGACTGGGCCAACGACGGCCTGTTCGGGGACGGCTACCACCTGTTTGGCAAGGGCACAGAGCAATATGAGGCGGCGGAGGAGCGCTATGGCGACACGGACGCCATCATCGAGGCCTTTGCTGAGAAATATGGTGTGAAGATCGATGAGGAAGCCCCAGAGGCCTCCCTGAAGGCCCTTATCGCCGCCGTCCCGGAGGACGCCCGCATCACCTACATTACGCAGGATGACGAGACGTTGGAGACTGAAGAGCACCCCGACACCGGCAAGAAGGAGCTGCTGGCTGCGGTGGCGGAGTACCTGAGCACCGAGGAAGGCTATAAGTCCGAGCCCGGCGCGCCGGATCCCGCCGCTTACGGGACATGGGTGCCCGGCATCCCGGTGATGGTGGAAAACGGACTGGACAAGATCGGCGTGGCCGGCTGGCTGAAGGGCCTGATCCTGGATGGCATCGTGGCCGGTGTTGGCGCGGTGCTGGGTTTTGTGCCCCAGATGCTGGTGCTGTTCTTCCTGCTGGCGTTCCTGGAGGCCTGCGGCTACATGGCCCGCATTGCCTTCGTGCTGGACCGCGTGTTCCGTAAGTTCGGCCTGTCCGGCAAGTCGTTCATCCCGATGATGGTCGGCGTGGGCTGCGGCGTGCCCGGCATTATGGCATCGCGCACGATCGAGAATGAGCGCGACCGTCGCATGACCATCATGACCACCACCTTCATCCCCTGCGGAGCGAAGGTGCCCTTTATCGCCATGATCGCCGGGGCTATTTTCAGCGGGTCCGCCTGGGTCGCCACGAGCGCCTACTTTATCGGCATGGCCGCCATCGTCGTGAGCGGCATCATGCTGAAGAAGACCCGGCGCTTCGCGGGAGAGCCCGCGCCCTTCGTGATGGAGCTGCCCGCCTACCACTGGCCCACGCTGGGCAACGTGCTCCGCTCCATGTGGGAGCGCGGCTGGAGCTTCATCAAAAAAGCCGGCACCATCATTTTGCTCTCCACGATCCTCGTGTGGTTCCTCTCTCGCTTTGGAACGGCGGACGGCGCGTTCAGGATGCTGGAGGAGGACGAGCTCGACCTGTCCCTCCTTGCGCGGGTGGGCAGCGCCATCGCCTGGATCTTTACCCCCCTGGGCTTCGGCACCTGGCAGGCGACGGTGGCCTCCATCACCGGCCTGATCGCCAAGGAGAACATTGTGGGCACCATGGGCATCCTCTACGGCGGCACAGAGACCTACGCCAACCTGGCCGCGTCGTTCAACGGCATCGCCGCCTATGCCTTCCTGGTCTTCAATCTGCTGTGCGCCCCCTGCTTTGCCGCCATCGGCGCGATCCGGCGCGAGATGAACAACGCGGGCTGGACCTGGTTCGCCATCACTTACCAGTGCGGTTTTGCCTATGCCATCAGCCTGATGATCTATCAGTTCGGCGGCCTGTTCACAGGCAATGTGAACACCCCCGGGTTGATCGCGGCTTTTGCTGTGCTGGCCGTGATGCTCTACATGCTGTTCTTCAAGCGGTATCACGAGGCTACCAAACTGACCCGAAAGGTGTGAGAGGATTGTTTCAGTGGATCATGGATAACGCGGGATCGATCGTCGTCTCCCTGGCGTTGATCGGGGTCGTTGCTGCCATCATCGTCAAGATGATCAGGGATAGGAAACAGGGCAGATCCTCCTGTGGCTGCAGTTGCGGCTGCTGCTCTATGTCGGGTTCATGTAAGGGCATCAAAGCGACGGTGAAAGCATAACAGACAAAAAAACGGGGACATCCCTTCAGGGCTCCCCGTTTTCTTTTTCTACTTATGGCGCGCCTGGGGCGATTCGAACACCCGACCTACGGCTTAGGAGGCAGTCGCTCTATCCACTGAGCTACAGGCGCGCAAAAAACTCGTGATTAATATAGCATAAAAAGATGTCCTGTCAAATAAGGGAGCGCCCCGTCATCCCTGCCCTGTACTGCCGAAGCCGCCGGCGCCGCGCTCCGTCTCGTCCAGCGTTTCCACCTCGTCCCAAACGCCCCGCGTCACAGGCGCAAACACCATCTGAGCAATGCGGTCTCCAGGCTGGATGGAAAAGGGCTCCTGTCCCAGGTTTATCAGGATAACGCCAATCTCTCCCCGGTAGTCTGAGTCTATCGTGCCGGGGCTGTTGAGGAGCGTCACCCCATGCTTGAGGGCCAGGCCGCTTCGGGGGCGCACCTGAGCCTCATATCCCTCCGGAAGGGCGATACGGAGCCCCGTCGGCACCAGCGCTCGCCCCCCCGGGGGGATGACGCAGGGTTCCGAGGCGCGGAGGTCCACTCCGGCAGAGCCTTGCGTGGCATAGGCGGGCAAAGGGAACTCCCTTGCCCGCCCGGAACGCTGAATAGATATCCTCACTTCGCCCATGAGGGCTAATAATCCCTTCGCGGACGCGGGCCCCGACGGTCGCCGCCAAAGTCCCGGCGTCCGTAATCGCTCCGCCCGCCGCGGTCATAGTCACCGCGTCCCATGCTCCGGCCGTAGCCGCCGCGGTCATAGCCGCCCCGATCTCCGTAACCACCGCGGTCGCCGTAGCCGCCGCGGTCGCCATAGCCGCGGTCACGGTCGCCGTAGCCGCCCCGTGAGGATGGCTCGCGCGCGGCAAGGCTGGCGATCAGGTCGTCGCGCTCACGCTCGTCGGGCAGTACATAGTCCAGGCCGGCTTCGTGAATCTTGTCCTCGTTCGCCAGCAGGCGGCGGCGGGTCAGGTTGACCCGTCCCTGGTCGTCGATCTCCTTGACCATGACGATGACGCGGTCGCCGGGCTTGAACACGTCCTCCACGCGGGGAACGCGGCTGGTGCTGATCTCGCTGACGTGAAGCAGGCCTTCCTTGCCCGGCAGACACTCCACAAAGGCCCCAAAGGCCATCAGGCGCGTCACCGTGCCCAGATAGACCTCGCCGGCCTCCAGTTCCTTCGTCAGGGACAGCACAATGGCGTGGGCCTCGTCCACCTGAGCCTGGGTGGGGCCGGAGATGGACACCTGGCCGGAGTCCTCGACGTTCATCTTTACGCCGGTCCTCTGAGTGATGCCACGGATGACCTTGCCGCCGGAGCCGATGACGTCGCGGATCTTCTCCGGGTCAATGTTGAAGGTCAGGATACGAGGCGCGTTGGGCGACAGAGCTCCCGGCGTGGGAGCCGCGGCCTCCATCTTCTCCAAAATCTCCAGACGCGCCTTGCGGGCCTGCATCAGCGCCGTCTCCAAGATCTCGCGGGTGATGCCCCCCGCCTTGTTGTCCATCTGAAGGGCCGTTACGCCCTCGCGGGTGCCGGCCACCTTGAAGTCCATGTCACCGTAGTGGTCCTCAAGACCCTGGATGTCCGTCAGGACGCGGACCTTGTCTCCCTCTTTGATCAGTCCCATGGCGATGCCCGCCACATGACTGCGCAGGGGCACGCCCGCGTTCATCATCGACAGGCTGCCGCCGCAGATGCTGGCCTGAGAGCTGGAGCCGTTGGATTCCAGAATATCGGAGACAACGCGCACCACATAGGGGAACTCGCTCTCCGGCGGGATGACCGGGAAGAGCGCGCGCTCCGCCAGAGCGCCGTGCCCAATCTCGCGCCGGCCGGGGCCGCGCATGGGGCGCACCTCGCCCACAGAGTAGGGCGGGAAGTTGTAGTGCAGGAGGAACCGCTTGGCCGGCTCGTCCAATTTGATGCCGTCCAGGACCTGATCGTCCTCGCCGATCATGCCCAGGGTCGTCACCGCCAGAGACTGAGTCTCACCGCGGGTGAACAGCGCGGAGCCGTGGACCCGGGGAAGCACGCCTGTCTCACAGCTGATGGGCCGTATCTCGTCCATCGCGCGGCCATCCACACGGACGCCCTCGTCCACGATGATAGCGCGCATGATCTTCTTCACGCGCTCGTCCACAAACGCGGAGATGTACTCCCCCTTGTCGGGGAATGCCTCGGCAAAATGCTCCACAGCGGCCTTCTTGGCCTCCGCGATTTTGTCCCCGCGGGGCTTCTTCTCGTGGATGCGGACCGCCGCGTCGATATCGCGGTCCAGGTTCCCCATGATCCACTCGTCGATCTCCGGGATACGCTCCGGCACCGGCACCACGACCTCCGGCTTGCCGATCTCCTCCTTCATCTGGCGGAACAGGGCGATGATCTTCTTTATTTCGGAGTGTGCCAGCTCCAGCGCGTCCACCAACAGCTCCTCCGAGACCTCCTGAGAGCCGGATTCCACCATCGTGATGCCATCGTCATGGCCGGCGACGATGAGGTTCAGCTGGGACTCGCGCATCTGGGCCTCCGTGGGGTTGACCACCAGCTGGCCGTCAATGAGCCCGATGCGCACCGCCCCTACCGGCCCGCCCCAGGGGATGCCGGAGATGGAAAGCGCGGCCGAGGCCCCGTTGATGCCCAGCACGTTGGGCGGGTAAGTCTGGTCCATCGCCATGACGGTGTCAACAACGTGGACGTCGTTGCGCATGGCGTCGTCGAACAGCGAGCGGATGGAGCGGTCCACAACGCGCGCGCTGAGGATAGCCGACTCCGAGGGTTTGCCCTCGCGTTTGATGAAGCCTCCGGGAATCTTTCCCGCCGAATAGTAGCGCTCCTCAAAATCCACCAACAGAGGGAAGAAGTCGATGCCCGTGCGCGGCGTGTCCGTAATGCAGGCCGTGCTGAGAATGACCGTTTCCCCGTGGGACGCCATCACGGCGCCATTTGCCTGTTTTGCAACCTTCCCCGTCCGAAATACCAGCGGAGTCTCCCCGATCAATACCGAATATTCCTTCTCCAAAGTAACTTAGCCTCCTGTTGACCTAACTTAAATTAAACTTCAAAACTTCACTGACATCCTCAAACTGCTCTGCATCATACCGTACCTATATATGAACAGGCTTCATCAGCATGACTTAGGATATCACAACCACCGCATTACTCCAAGAGGGAAGGGCCCCTTTTAAACAAGAGCTTCCCGCGTTATACTTTCCACTATAAGTAGGTACAGGAGGGCATTTCACATGAAGAAATTAAAAGTGGGTATCCTTGGCGGGACAGGAATGGTTGGGCAGCGGTTCGTCCAGCTCCTGGGCGAGCACCCCTGGTTCGAGGTGGCGGCGGTGGCGGCCAGCCCCAGCAGTGCGGGCAAGACCTATGCGGAGGCCGTGGAGGGCCGGTGGCTTCTGGACGAACCCATCCCCGCCTCCGTGCGTAATATCGTGGTGAAGGACGTGAGCGGCGTTCAGGACGTGGCGGAGGGCGTGGATATGCTCTTCAGCGCCGTCAATATGTCAAAGGACGAGATCAAAAAGATCGAGGAGGACTACGCCCGGACGGAGACGCCGGTGGTGTCCAACAACAGCGCGCACCGCTGGACGCCGGACGTCCCCATGATCATCCCGGAGATCAACCCTGAGCACGCCTGTGTCATCGAGGCCCAGAAAAAGCGCCTTGGGACCGCGCGGGGCTTCATCGCGGTGAAGCCCAACTGCTCCATCCAAAGCTACGCGCCGGCCCTGGCCGCGTGGCGGGAGTATGAGCCCTATGAGGTGGTGGCCACGACCTATCAGGCCATCTCCGGCGCGGGCAAGAACTTCAGCACCTGGCCGGAGATGGTGGGGAACCTCATCCCCTTCATCAGCGGCGAGGAGGAGAAGAGCGAGAAAGAGCCGCTGAGAATCTTTGGCCATGTGGAGCCCGGCAAGATCGTCCCGGCCACGGAGCCCGTCATCACCTGCCAGTGCCTCCGGGTCCCCATCCTTTACGGCCACACGGCGGCGGCCTTCGTAAAGTTCCGGAAAAAGCCAGCGTCTAAGGAAGAGCTCATCGCGAAGCTGAGGGGCTTCCGCGGCGTGCCCCAGGAGAAGGCCCTGCCCAGCGCGCCCAAACAGTTCATCCAATACCTTGAGGAGGACGACCGCCCGCAGATCACGAAGGACGTGAACTATGAGCGGGGGATGGGCGTCTCCATCGGCCGCCTGCGGAAGGACACGGTCTATGACTGGAAGTTCGTGGGGCTCTCACACAACACTCTGCGCGGGGCCGCGGGCGGCGCCGTCGAGTGCGCGGAGCTGCTGGTGAGCCAGAACTACATCGCGGCGAAGTAAGGGCGGCGTGTCATGGCAGATATTGCAATTTTAGGATTCGGCACCGTCGGCGGCGGGGTGACGGAAGTCATAGAAAGAGCCCAAGGCTGCGTTCCTGGTTCCAGTGGGTGCGGAGGCCCCCGCGTTAAGTATATTTTAGATATCCGGGACTTCCCCGGCTCCCCCTGGGCGGACCGCATAGTCCGCGACATCAACGTCATCCTTGAGGACCCGGACGTGAAGGTCGTCTGCGAGACGATGGGGGGCAAGGAGCCCGCGTTCTCCTTCACGAAGGCGGCACTGGAGCGGGGCAAGTCCGTCTGCACGTCCAACAAGGAGTTGGTGGACGCCTTTGGCCCGGAGCTGACTCAGGTGGCGAAAGCCCACGGGTGCAGTTATCTGTTCGAGGCCAGTGTGGGCGGCGGCATCCCTCTTCTGCGGACCCTGCGGGACTCCTGCCGCCACGAGGACATCACCTCCGTGGTGGGCATCCTGAACGGCACGTGCAACTACATCCTCACGAAGATGGACCGGGAGGGGATGGACTTTGCGGACGCTCTGCGCCAGGCCCAGGAGAACGGCTTTGCGGAGCGCAACCCCGACGCGGACGTCAAGGGGCCCGACACGGCGCGGAAGCTCGCCATCCTCGCGTCCCTGATATCGGGGCGGCGGGTGCGCTACGAGCAGGTGCCCTGCCAGGGCATCACGGAGGTCAGCGTCGCGGACCTGAAGGCCGCCAAGGCCCGGGGCAGGGCCATCAAGCTGCTGGGGATCTGCCAGCGAGATCCCCGGACGGGGGACCTCTCCGTGATGACGGCCCCCTGCCTGGTCCCGGCGGACAATCCGCTGTACGGGGTGAACGACGTGTTCAACGGCGTTCTGGTCCACGGCGGCTGCGTGGATGACCTGATGTTCTACGGGCGGGGCGCGGGAAGGATGCCCACGGCCAGTGCGGTGGTGGCCGATGTGCTGGAGTGCCTCAAAAATGCGGGCCATACGGTCGAAAACGGCCTGCCCGAGCCGGACAACACGATAACCCCCGTGCCCTTCACGTCCGGGCTTCCCGGTGGGATCGAATTGTTATGAAGAAGGTCGTTAAGTTTGGGGGGAGCTCCCTGGCCGATGCCGCGCAGTTCCGAAAGGTGGGCGACATCATCCGTGCGGATGAGACGCGGGTCTACGTTGTCCCCTCCGCGCCGGGCAAGCGCTTCGACGGCGACGTCAAGGTGACTGACCTCCTGTACCGCTGCCATGACCTCGCCGCGGGGGGAAGGGACTTCTCCGAGCCCTTTGCGGCAGTGAAGGAGCGGTATGCGGACATCGTCCGGGAACTGGAGCTCTCCCCCGATTTCATGAAAAGCCTGGAGGATGAGTTCCAGACCATCGAGGAGCACCTGAAACAGGGGCCGGAGAGGGATTACACCGCCTCCCGCGGGGAGTATCTGAACGGGCGTATTTTGGCCGGTTATCTGGGCTTCCCATTTCTCGACGCGGCGGAGGGCATCTTCTTCGACACGGCGGGGACCTTCGACGCGGAGCGCACAAACGCCGTCCTGTCCGCCAGGCTGGAGGAAATGCCCCGGGCGGTCATCCCCGGCTTCTACGGCAGCGGGCCGGACGGAAGGGTGAGGACCTTCTCGCGGGGAGGCTCCGACGTGACAGGCTCCATCGTCGCCAGCGCTTGCCACGCCAGCGTTTACGAAAACTGGACGGACGTGCCGGGCCTGCTGATGGCGGACCCGCATATCGTGAAGGACCCCCCGGTGATCCGGAGCATCACCTACCGGGAGCTTCGGGAGCTGGCCTACATGGGGGCGAGCGTCCTGCACGAGGACGCGGTTTTCCCCGTGAAGAAGGCCGGCATCCCCATCAACATCCGGGATACGAACCAGCCCGGCGACCCCGGCACCTGGATCGTCGAGAACACGGCGCGCCGCCCGCCCTTCACCATCACCGGCATCACGGGCAAGAAGGACTTCTGCTCCATCATGATCGCCAAGGACCTGATGCACTCCGAGCTGGACTTCTACCGCAAGGTGGTGCAGTGCTTTGAGGAGGACGGCGTTCCCCTGGAGCACCTGCCGTCGGGGATCGATACGATGACGGTCGTGGTGCCGGAGTCGAAGTTCGTGGAGAGGGAGCAGCACGTGTTGCGGAGAATCGCCCGGAGCGTCGGCCCGGAGAGCGTGGAGGTGGAGGCCGGCCTGGCACTCATCGCCGTTGTGGGCCGGGGAATGCGTGCCCAGAGCGGAACGGCCGCCAAAATCTTCTCTGCCCTGGCTGAGGCGCGGATCAATGTCCGCATGATCGACCAGGGGGCGTCGGAGCTCAACGTCATCGTCGGCGTCCTGAACGAGGACTTTGAGCGCGCCATCAGCGCCATCTACCACGCCTTCGTCGGCCTTTGAAACATGGAGCACGTAGAGTGCTATTGACAGATATGACGTATATCCCGTATGTTGGGAAGTAGTTTTGTTATCTGTCAACCATTCTCGACGCCAGGGAAATCAATCTGAAGTCTCCCAGGAGTTTTTTGATATAAAACATTGCGATTGCTGTGATAAATTGCACTCTTTATTTTTGTGCAGCTTCCAAAAATATACTGTCAAAAATCATGATACGATATCCTGTAATACAAACCCCCCGCAGCCGTGAGGGCCGCGGGGAGCGTTCCCGGCGACAGGAGTTCACTGTCCCTATTTTGTGGTAACCAACACCCTGCTGTCAATGAAATAGGGGGCTGAGATAACAACGCCATCCATCTTGTCTACCCGGTACGGCAGCGGATTTTCGTCCGCGTCATAGGCCCCGCGAACCCAGAACACCATATCCACCCTGCCGGATAACAGCGCGGACAGCCGAGCCATCGCGGACACGCTCACAAGGTCGAAGTTCTT
>JAEEGY010000133.1 GCA_016280565.1 Fretibacterium sp. | reverse complement strand
GTCAACATCAAGCGGACCCTGGCCTGCTCGTCCATGTCCCAGCTGGGCTTCATCCTCACAGGGGTCGCCATGCAATGTTTTCTGTGCATGGACAACGACCTGGCCGTGCGCGGCACGATCCTCTACATGGTGGGGCACTCGCTCATCAAATTAGTGCTCTTTTTGTCGGCCGGCGTCGTCCACATGAACACCCACAGGCTGGACCTGAGCGACATCCGCGGCTTTGGGCGGGGCAAGCCCCTGTTCCTCTTCGCCTTCCTGATGGGCGGGCTGGGCCTTATGGGAATGCCTCTCTGGAACGGGTATCTCGGCAAGACGCTCATTCACGAGGCCATTGTTGAACACATCCACCACATCGGCCATGTTGGCGCGGGGGCGCTGGGCTTCCTGATGGAGCCAGCCACTGAGCGGCTGCTGTTCCAGTTTGCGGAGTGGACGTTCCTTCTCTCCGGGGCACTGACCACCGCCTACGTCGTCAAGCTCTTTGTCGTGCTGTTTGTGGAAAAACCAGCGCCGGGCATTCAGGTAAAGGACCGCTACATCAGCCCCCTGAACGCCGCGGTGCTGGCAGTCTCTGCCGCTATGCTGCCCCTGCTGGGGGGACTGCCACATCTTTTGGCGGACCCCATCGCCTTCCTCGGCACAGGGTTTATGAGGGGGCCGGACGCGCACCACGCTGTGAGCTACTTCTCCCTGGAGTCCCTGGAGGGGGCGGCGATCTCCATTGGCGCCGGCCTGGCGATCTACTTCCTCCTTGTCCGCAGACGGCTGATGTTCACCAACCGCTGGCCGGAGTGGCTGAATATCGAGGAGCGTCTCTTCCGGCCCCTCATCGCCGGGGTGCTGCCCACAGCGGGCGCGGCTTTCGCAAGGGGCGTTGACAGGGCGGCGGATGCCGTTATCCATGTCCTGCCCCTGCTGGGGGCGTTTTTTGCAAAGGGTGCTGACAGGGCGGCGAATGCCGTCATCCATGCCCTGCCGTTCTTTGGGGCGCTGACAGCCCGCGTGATCGACCTTGTCTGCTCCGGGCCCATGACGCTGGTGTTGTCCCGGGCCGTGCGGGCTCGCTTTATTCACCCGTCGGAGGACCATGAGTTTGGTATTTATCAGGAGGAGGACCTGGAACCGCCCCTGAGGGTCCTGCTACCCTCCACCCTGGCTTACAGTCTGGCAGCCTTCGCCCTGGGGCTGATTTTCATTCTGGCCTGGCTGGTGCATTTTTGACGGCGGGAGGAACAGTGGAGCGAGGGGGAGTCCTCTCCCCTACTCCCCCGCCCTTATCTCCCGGTGCCACTCCTGAAGGGATTTGAGCTCCGCCCCCCTCTGGTCCTGCATGTGCCGGATCCCCTCCATGGCCGCGCGGGCGGCGGCGAGAGTCGTGACGTAGGGAATGCGGGCCCGGATCGCGCTCCGGCGCACGACGTTCCCGTTGTGGGGAAGGCTGCTCCCCCCCGGCGTATCGACGATGAGCTGAATGCCCTCATTGGCCACCAGGTCCAGAATGTGGGGCCGTCCCTGGAATATCTTGTTGACCCTCTCTGCGGGAATTCCGGCCGCGCGACAGGTGTCAGGGCGGTCAGCCCTGAGCTTTGAAATCACCTCCCACGTTCCCCCCGTGGCGATGATGCGGAACCCCGCCTCGGCGAACCCCCGCGCGATGCCCGGGAGTTCCGGCTTGTCCCGGTCGTTGACGGAGAGCAGAACAGTCCCAGACAGCGGCAGGCGGGCCTGCGCCGCCTCCTCCGCCTTGAAGAACGCCTCGCCGGTGGTCCGGGCAATGCCCAACACCTCGCCGGTGGAGCGCATCTCCGGGCCCAGCACGGGGTCCACCTCCGGGAACATGTTGAAGGGGAAGACCGCCTCCTTGACGCCGTAGTAGGGAATGTTCCTCTCCTTCAGCGCGGGAACGGGGGAGGGGCGGCCCGTGAGCGGGGCGGTGATGACCTCCACCGCCAGCGGGACCATGCGGATGCCGCAGACCTTCGATACCAGCGGCACCGTGCGCGAGGCGCGGGGGTTGGCCTCCAGGACGAAGACCTTGCCGTTTTCGATGGCGTACTGCATATTCATCAGGCCC
>JAEEGY010000132.1 GCA_016280565.1 Fretibacterium sp. | reverse complement strand
GGGCAGCGTCGTCGTTGACCTTGCGGAGCACGGCATCCCCTGCGTCCACGCTCCCAAGACGATGGACCTGGACCTCCAGACCTACTCCGTTGGCGGCGACAGCGCCATCAACAAGATTGCCAACATCGTGGACGACCTCAAGACCACCGGCACCACCCACAACCGCATCATGGTCATCGAGGTCTTTGGACGCTACGCGGGTCACACGGCTTTCCGCGGGGGCATCGCGGCCGACGCGGACTGCATCCTCATCCCGGAGATCCCCGTGGACTTCAACGCGGTGTACGCGCACCTGAAGCACTACTACATCCGCCGCATCCTGAACTCCGACGTCCATGCGGGCACCTACGTCATCGTGGTGGCCGAGGGCGTAAAGGGCGAGGATGGCAGCCTGTTCTCCGCCGGCGGCTCGGGCACGGACTCCTTCGGTCACGTCCATCTGGGCGGCGCGGGGCGCTACGTCCGCGACCGGCTGGAGGCCATGATGAAGGACGACCCGGAGATCAAACAGTTCATGAAGGCGTCCGGGATGTACGTCCCCGGCGTGTTCGAGATCCCGGAGATCCGCGAGATCGTCCCCAGCCACATCGTCCGCAGCGGCTCCACCTCTGCCTACGACGTGAACTTCGGCAAGGAGATCGGCGCGTCGGCGGTCATCCTGCTGGACGAGGGAGTCAGCGGCGTCACGGTCGTCAAGGTCCACAACGGCACCATCCGTTACATGCCCACGTCCGAGGCCATCAAACAGCGGTTCGTGAGCGTGGACGATATCGACTTCTATGAGCAGATGGACGTCTGCTTCGGCCGGAAGCGCGAGACCTATGTGGCCAAGATGGAAGAGCAGCAGGGCCCTGTGGAGCGCCACGTGTAACGGCCCGGTGTATAATAAGCAGCGCGTTTTGCTTTAAAACTTTATTCTAAAGAAGGTTGAATTTTGATATGAAGAAGTATCTTGCGGAGTTTATCGGCACCCTGGTCCTCGTCCTCTTTGGCTGCGGCACCGCCGTGGTGGTGGGCTGCAACGCCGCGGAGGCCAACGCCGCTTACCTGATGACGGCCCTGGCCTTTGGTCTTGCCATCGTCGCCATGGCCTACTCCATCGGCAACGTCTCCGGCTGCCATGTGAACCCGGCCGTCTCCATCGGCGTGTTCCTGTCCGGCGGCATGGGGATCGTGGACTTTATCTGCTACGTCATCGCCCAGTGCGCCGGTGCTCTGGCCGGGGCCGCCATTCTGGCGTGGTTTGTGGGGACCGGCAGCGGCTTGGGGACCAATGCCCTCTATCAGGGCGACGTGGTGAAGAGCCTGGCCATTGAGGGCGTCCTGACCTGCGTGTTTGTCCTGACGATCCTGGGCGTCACCTCCCGCTCCGGCCACAACAAGTTTGCCGGCCTGGTCATTGGCCTGACCCTGACGCTGATCCACATCTTCGGCATCCACTTCACGGGCACCAGCGTCAACCCCGCCCGCAGCTTTGGCCCCGCGTTCCTCGTTCAGGGCGCGGCCTGGGCGGACCTGTGGGTGTTCGTGGCGGCTCCTCTCGCCGGCGGCGTCGTGGCGGCCATCATCTGGAAGATCATCGAGCCGGACGACTGATCCAGCTTTGTTTGACTTAGCAAAAAGGCGGCCTTCGCGGGCCGCCTTTTTGTTTTAATCGCTCACGGCGCGAGCCTGGATCAAGTTGCTTTCGTTTCGGGCCTGCTATATCAGTCCGTAATGTTCCAGGCGGCGCTTCACCTCGTCGCGGCCAAGGTGGACGGCCACCTCAAAGATGCCGGGGCTGACCTTCATCCCCGTGAGGACGAAGCGCAGCGGCATGGCGTAGTCCTTCATCCTGACGCCCCGCTCCTCCGTCCAGGTGCGGGCGCGTTTCTCAAGGGCCTCGGGCGTCCACTCCGGCTCGGCTAAAATGGCCCCGAAGAACTCCCGCAAGCCGGGCTTCCTGTCCTCCGCGATGTCGCTGCCGTCCCAGCGAGCCTTGACGGGCTCAAAGGAGACGAAGTAGTCCGAGAACTCCGCCATCTCCTTTGCTGTGCGGCCGCGGCCCTCCATCAGGGTCAGAGCCTCCGCCAGCCAGGCGTCCTCATGCTTTGCCGCGGGCAGCCCCATCTCCTCCCAGAAGGGGCGCACCATCGCCAGCCGGGTCATGGGGGCGAGGCGCTTCAGGTGCTCCTGGTTGATGAAGTTCATCTTGTCCGGGTCCAGCACGGCGGGCTTGCGCGTGACGCGCGACAGCTCAAAGAGCTCCGCCGCCTTCTCCCGCGTGAAGATCTCGTCGTCTCCCGCCGACCAGCCCAGGAGCGCCAGGAAGTTGAACACGGAGTCCGGCATGTAGCCCATGTCCCGGTACTCGTAGACGCTGGTGGCCCCGTGGCGCTTGCTGAGCTTCTTCTTGTCCTTGCCCAGGATCATGGGCAGATGCGCGAAGACGGGCACGTCCCAGCCCAGGGCGCGGTAGAGCAGGATCTGC
>JAEEGY010000131.1 GCA_016280565.1 Fretibacterium sp. | reverse complement strand
TATCGCTCTTATGCTGTGCGGCCTGCTCAGCATCTGCGAATTAACTCTGTACGATTATCCCGTCCCGCTCGCGGCGATCACTTTCATGTCATTTCTGGGGACTCTGTCCATCTCGCTGTCGTTCCCTATGCTGACGGTTTATCTGCTGCACTGCAGCGGAGAAAGCCTGCGCTCCAGCAGACTCTTTCGCGCCGTGCTTGGCCTGTGGGCTGTCTTTGTTGCCCTGCTCGCGACCACCCTGTTCAGCGATGCCCTCTACTACTATGTCGCGTCTGGAAAACAGGTTTTCCGGGGCCCTTGGTTTCCGCTGCTGATGCTGCCGCTGGACGCGGTTACGCTGCTCAATCTCGCAGGGACGATACAGCGGCGAAAGCAGCTTTCACGCAAAGCCTGGCTGAGCTTCCTCATCGCCGTGCTGCCGATGATGGTCACGGTGCTCGTGCATACGTTCGTCGATATCTACCCGCTGATCGAAATCTGCCTTGTCCTCTCCGTCCTGTCCATGTACGGCCTTATCCTGTCCGACCAGGTGGAACAGTACAGGCGCCAGCAGGCGGAGATCGCCCATCAGCGCGCCAACATCATGGTGCTGCAGATGCGGCCGCACTTCATCTACAATGCCATGACGAGCATCTACTACCTCTGTGACCGGGATCCCCAGAAGGCCAAGCGTGTCACGATGGATTTCACCGCCTACCTTCGCAGGAACTTCACCGCCATTGCCAGCCGGGACCCCATTCCCTTTTCCGATGAACTGGAGCACACCCGCGCATACCTTGCCATAGAGCAGGTTCAGTACAGGGACAGCCTTTTTGTTGATTACGACACGCCGCACACCCAGTTTCGCGTGCCTGCGCTGACCCTGCAGCCCATTGTGGAGAATGCTGTCAAGCATGGCATGGACCCGGAGTCCGAGCCGCTGCGCATCTCCATCCGGACCCGCAGGACGGATCTGGGCAGCGAGATCATCGTGGAGGACAACGGCCCTGGTTTTGAGCCTGCTGGGAAAGAGGCCACGCCTCCCGCCGGGAAAGGCGAAAGCGAACCGCACATCGCCCTGGCGAACATACAGCAGCGCCTGGAAATGATGTGCGGCGGAAAAATGACGATCATGCCCCGCGAAGGAGGCGGGTCGGTGGTAAAAGTGACGATACCCTGATAGGGCCTTTCGGAGCCTTTTTGCCAGGTCGTTCGCCGCGGGACAGCCGTGAGCCCCTTTGTCGTGCCCATCTCCGCGGCGAAAGTGGTGTCTTTTCGAACTGCGCTATTTCTTTCGCGGCTGGAGCGTCAATATATCGATACAAGCATCCCAGAAGGCATCTCCATCGATCCCCATCACAAATGGAAGGGCTCCGATTTCTGCTTATGGAGCCCTTCCGTTGGGTGTCAGTTGCTGTGGAAGAAGTGTTGGTTGATCTGCCGGTGTTATTGCTGGTTATCCATCAGGCGGACCTTCTGTCCCTCCTTCAGCAGGTGCGCCCCGGCCGTGACGACGCGGTCCCCGTTGGTCAGCGCTGCGCCGGAGATCTCAACCGAGCCATCGTTGCGCGGCATCCCCGTGTTGACGGCGACCCGACGCACCTCACCGGTCTCCTCTCCAAATGCAGCTTTGTAGAGCCAGACAAAGTTCGCGCCCTTCCCCTGGCTCTTCGACTCGTGGATCAGGGCCGTCGCGGGGACAATGAACGCGCTGCCTGTCTCCTTCATGTTCTTTGGGATGATCTCAACCGTCGCCGCCATTCCTGGCAGGAGCGCCACGTCCTTTTGCTGGGGCATGGTGGCTGTCAAAGGGAAGGTGTTAGTGTTAGGATCCGCCTGGAGCACGAATTCCTTGATCTTGAGCGGGAAAACCCTCTCCGGCATGGCGTCAAAGCGGGCCTGTATCGTGAAATGATCCCCATTCGGGGCTTTCCCCGCTTCTTTTTCCGCCTCCTCGTTGGCGGCCTGTACCTGAGACGCCCAGATAACGTCACTGTCCGGGACGTTGAACACAATGTCCAACGTAGCGAGATCCTGAAGGCTGAAGATGGGCTGCTTAGCCGTCACGTCCTGGAAGTTCTCCACCATGCGGTCGGCGATCACCCCGTCGAAGGGGGCGCGCAGCTCGGTGTCCTTCAGCGAGTCCCTTATCGCCGCGGTCTGGGCCGCAGCTGCGTTCAAAGCCGAACGGGCCACGTCCACCTGGGTCTTCTGGGTGTCGTATTGGGACTTGGACACGGCCTTCTGCTTGTACAGGTTCTCGTAGCGCTTGAAGTTCGTCTGCGCGTCGTTGTACTGAGCCTGGGCCTGGGCCTGATTGCTCTGGGCCTGTTTGAGCTGGGTCTGAAAGTCCCGCGGGTCCAGCGTGGCCAGCAGATCGTTCTTTTTCACAGACGCTCCCTTGTCCACCAGAATCTGCTTGAGGGGCCCCGACACGCGGAACGACAGTTCCACGCGCTTGCCGCCCTGAAGCGTCCCGTAGTAACGCCAGACACCTCCCTCGCCCTTGCCCAGGGTGACGGTCTTGACCGGGCGGATGATCTCCGGTTTGGCCTCATCCGCCTTCTGCTTCCTGAAGAACTCCAGCCCGTAATAGGCCCCGGCGACCATCGCCGCCAAAACGATAACGTTCAATAGCTTTTTCATGATTTATCTCGTCTCCTTTACTTCTTCTCTGGACTGGGCACGCCATAGGCGATCGCCGTCATGACAGGGATGAAAATCATCGTCAGGACTGTGCTCACCGTCAGGCCGCCCATGATCGTCACCGCCATGGAGCCAAACATACTATCCCAGATGAGCGGGATCATGCCCAGCACCGTGGTCACGGCGGACATGGCCACGGGCCGCAGACGGCTCACCCCCGTATCCACAATGGCCTGATAACGGTCCTTCCCCGACGCGAAGTCACTGGCCACCTGGTCCAGAAGGACGATGGAGTTCTTCGCCAGCATCCCCACGAGGCTCAGGATGCCGATAATCGCCAGGAAGCTGAGGGACATATTGGCCAGCATCAGCCCCAGGACGACGCCGATCAGAATCAGCGGGATGGCTCCGAAGATGATGAAGGGCTGACGGAACCCGTTGAACAGGAACACCATGATGGTGAACATCAGAAGCAGACAGGGTACGAAGAGCTTTTACATTCCGCCCATGGCGTTTGCCTCATTCTCCTTTTCGCCGCCCCACTTAAAGGAATAGCCGGGAGGAAGCGGTATAGCCTCTATTTTCGCCTGGATGCGCTCTTGCATTGCCGACGGGGTGGCCCCCTTCTTCACGTCGCTCTCCACGGTGATGACTCGCTGCCGGTCCCGCCGCATGAGGATGTCGTCCTCATAGACCGTCTCGAGGTCAGAAACAATCGTTCCCAGGGGGACGGATTCTCCGGCCGCGGGGGCCCAGATGGGATAGGAAAGCAGGCTCTCGATCTTATTCCGTTCATCCGGCGTGAGGCCAAGACGGATGGCCAGCGTTTTGTCTCCATCGCGGAACGCGCCCACCGTGTAGCCTGTGGTGGCCGTGAGGATCGCGTTGTTGATGTCAGGCCGGGTCAGGCCAAGGCTCTGCATCCTGTCCTTGCGTATCTGGGGACGGAACACCGGGACGCGGTCGCGCCAGTCGATGCGGACGCAGTTGTGAATGGGGTCGTCCTCCATGATGGCCTTCGCCTGTTCCGCCAGATTTCGCAACACTAAAGGATCTTCGCCATAGAACCGGGCCCCGATGGACGCGGCCATGCCGCTGCCTTTGGCAAAGAGCTTGCAGATCCCCTCCACTCCCGGCATCTCTTCATTGATGATGCGCTGGGTCTCGTTGAGGAGGGCCACGGGATCCTCGTCCTCCTTCAGCTCAACCAGAAGTTCCGAGAACGAGGCGCTGGAGTCAGGGGGCGAGTAGGTCAGCATGAAACGCAAGTTCCCGCCGCCAATCGTCGCAGTGACATTTTTGATGCCGTCCCAACTCTGCAGTCGCTGGGCTAACTCCATGGTCATTTCCTTCTGAGCGTTGATGGACGTGCCCTGCCTCTTCCACAGGTCTGCGACAAAGTACATGGCAGTGGAGTCCGGGAAGAAGGTCTTGTCCAGCTGCATGAAGCCCAGCACGGAGAACGCGAAGAGCCCCAACACTGCGACCACGGTGATGAAGCGGTAGCGCAGACAGCCCTCCAGGAAGGCACGATAGATGCGGAACAGGAATTTATCGTAGGGATCGCCCTCCTGCTTAGCGGGCTTCAGCATGAACGTGCCGATAGCTGGCGTGGCGGTGATGGCCAGGAGCCAGCTCAACATCATGGAAATAGCGACCACCTGTAAAAGGCTGCGGCAGAACTCCCCTGTGCTGTCCGGCGACAGGCCGATGGGGGCGAAGGCCAGCACGGCGATAAAGGTGCCGCCCAGCATGGCCCAGACGGAGCCTGTCACCGTTTCCGAGGCCGCGTCCTCCGTGGACTGTCCGCGCTGCACGCCGACGAGCATGCCTTCCGTCACGACAATGGCGTTGTCCACCAGGGAGCCCAGGGCGATGATCAGCGCCGCGAGGGACACCTGCTGAAGGAAGATGCCGGAGTAATTCATGATCATAAGGGTTCCTGCCACGGTCAGCAGCAACACGACGCCGATGAGCAGCCCTGACCTCAACCCCATGAAAATGAGCAGCACGCCTACCACGATCACGAGGGATTCCAGCAGGTTCACGACGAAGTCATGGACGGAGTTGACAACCCCCTCGGACTGCATATAGATCTCATCCAGCTCCATGCCGATGGGGCGCCGGGTCTCCAGCTCCTCAAGGCGTTTTGTCACGGCCTCTCCCATGGTCACGACGTTGCCGCCGGTGACGGTAGCGATACCGATACCCAGGGATGGCCGGCCGTTGAAGAACATCATCATGCTCTGGGGGTCAACGTAATCGCGGCGGATGTTCGCGACCTCCCTCAGACGGATAAACCGGCCGTTCCCCCCGCTGACGACCACGTCGCCGATGTCCTCAACCGAGAGGATGCCCCCCGTGGGGTTGATGGTCACGTACTGCTCGCCGTAAAACGTCTTTCCCATGGAAGAGATGGTGTTCTGGTTGTTCAGCACGGAGAAGATCGCGCCGGGAGAGATCCCAAGGGACCGCAGGCGGGAGGTGGAGAACTCCACGTAGATGGCCTCGGTCTGTTCCCCAAGGATGCTGACCCTGGACACCCCGGGCACCAGGACCAGCTGCTGCTTCAGGAAGTCCGCGTACTCCCACAATTCCCTCATGGTGAAGCCGTCGCCCGTCAGGGCGTAGTACTGGCCAAACACGTCGCCATAGTCGTTGTTGATGTACACGGAACATCCGGAGGGCAGATTGGACTCCTCGTCGTATACCTTTTGCCGCAGGACGTTCCATATCTGTGGAAGGTCCGCGGCTGTGTACTCGTCCTTGATGTCCACGTACAGAGTCGCCATGCCAGGGGCACAGCGGGTACGGAGCTCCTTGACCTCGCCCATGGCCTGAACAGCGTCCTCCATGCGGCTGGCGGCCTCCCGTTCCACCTCATAGGTGGTCGAACCGGGATAGACGATGGAGATGACCGCCGTCTTGATAGTGAAGGCCGGGTCCTCCAGTTTCCCGATGGTGAAGTACGCCGCGACGCCTCCCAGGGTTATCATCGCGCAGATGAACAGCACGACGAGCCGGCGTTTGATGCTTGCGCGCGCAATATCCATGGTACCAACTCCTTTCAGTTAGGTTATCAGGGGACAGTCTTTTTCTCTCCCCCCCGAATTTTAATCAGCAGTCAAAAATTTTTCAATAAAGCTCCGCAGCTCGTCCAGCCCCGCCCGTTTCTCCGCGGAGGTCACGATGGGGACGTCCACGGAGAAGAGCCCCTCGCGCACATATTGCTGAACTTTACCTCGCCATTGACCTTTGGGCAGCTTGTCCGCCTTGGTGAAGACGACAAGCAGATTTTTCCCCTGTTGGACGAACCACTCCTGAAGTTCCCGGTCATTGGCCAGGAGGCCGTGGCGGAAGTCCACCAGGTGGCAGACCAGCCGCAGGGACTCCCTCTTCTCCAGGTAGGCTGAGGTGAGGCGGAGCCAATCCCTCTTCTCAGTTTTGCTTCGCGCAGCGTAACCGTAGCCAGGCAAATCAACGAGGCGGAAGGAGGGGTGTTCATCACCACCTTCTACAAGATAGAAATTGATGCTCCGTGTCTTTCCCGGCGTGCCGCCCACGTGCGCCAGCTTTGTCCCCAGAAGAGCGTTGATCAAACTGGACTTCCCCACATTGGAACGTCCTGCCACCACGATCTCCGGAAGGCCCTCCGGAGGAAGCTGTGCGGGCGTGAAGCAGGTCGCCTCTACTGTAACGGTCATTTGGGTTCCAACGCTTTCTCAAACACCGACATGGCTTCACTGACGTAATCAAAGGACATCCCCTCGATGTACTCATGAGGAACCTCTTCGACGTCTGCCCGGTTGGGGGCGGGAAGGAAGATGTGTTTGATCCCATGACGGCGCGCTGCCAGGATCTTCTCCCGTATGCCGCCGACGGGCAGGACCTTGCCCCGAAGGGATATCTCCCCTGTCATGGCGATACCGGGAAGGACACGCCGGCCGCTCACCGCCGAGAGGATGGCTGTTGCCATGGTCACACCGGCGGAGGGCCCGTCCTTGGGGACTGCCCCCTCCGGAACGTGGATATGAATGTCGACGGACTTCCAGTTAAAACGGGACAGTTTCAGTGCTGATGCCTCCGAGCGGAGGTAGCTGACCGCGGCCCGGGCGGACTCCTGCATCACGTCCCCTAAGTTGCCGGTCAGGATGAGATCCCCCTTGCCCTTCATCGTCACGACCTCGATCATCAGGACGTCCCCGCCGGCCTCTGTCCAGGCCAGCCCCACGACGCAGCCCCGCTCTGGTGACGTGGGCACGGCCTGGTCATAGAGTTTGGGTGACCCCAGGTACTCCTTGAGGTCCTTCACCCTGACGGACACCGGCAGTGGCAGGGGTTCTTTCTTATCCTCTGTTTCAACGATCCTCCGCGTGACCTTGCGGACGATCTTTGCCAGCGACCGGTCCAGCCCGCGGACCCCTGCCTCCCGGGTGTAGGCGGAGATGACCTTCCTCAGCACGGGAAGGCCCATCTTCAGGTCCTCCGGCTTCAGGCCGTGCTCCTTCAGGTTTCGGGGCAGGAGATAGTGCGCGGCGATCTGGACCTTCTCCTCCGTGATGTAGCCGGGGAGTGAGATGAGCTCCATACGGTCCAGCAACGGCTTGGGGATGGTGTGCGTCACATTGGCGGTGGTGAGGAACAGCGCCTCGCTGAGGTCGAAGGGGACCTCAAGGTAATGGTCAGTGAACTCGGCGTTCTGTCGCGGATCCAGCACCTCCAGCAGAGCGGAGGAAGGATCGCCGCGAAAGTCGTTCCCCAGCTTGTCGATCTCGTCCAGGAGAATGACCGGGTTGCAGCTCTTCGCCTGGACCAGCTTCTGGATGATGCGCCCCGGGAGAGAGCCGATGTAGGTCCGGCGGTGTCCCCGTATCTCCGCTTCGTCGCGCACACCGCCGAGGGAGACGTTGACGAAGTTGCGGTTCAGCGCGCTGGCGATGGATTGTCCCAGCGACGTCTTCCCCACACCGGGGGGGCCCACAAAACAGATGATCTGTCCCTTCATATCCTGCCCGGCGTGTCGGCGGGCGGCCAGGAACTCCAATATCCTGTCCTTTACCTTGCGCAGGCCGTAGTGGTCTCGGTCAAGCACCTTCTCTGCGCGCGCCAGGTTGCGGTTCTCCTTTGTGCGGACTTCCCATGGCAGGTCCAGCAGCCAATCCAGGTAGTTGCGGATAACCGCTGCCTCCGGGGAGACGAGGGGCATCTTTGCCAGACGGGAAAGCTCCTTCTGTGCCTTCTCCCGCGCCTCCTCGCTCATGGCGGATTCCTCGACCTTTCGGGCGTAGGCGTCCTTCTCCTCTTCTTCGCTGTCCTCCTGCCCCAGCTCGTTTTGGATCACACGAAGCTGCTCACGCAGGTAGTACTCCTTCTGGTCCTTTTCCACCCCGGAGCGGACGCGGGCCTGGATATCGTGCTCTAACTCAAGGATCTCGATCTCCTGCGTCAAAAGCCGGAGGAGAAAGGTGAGGGCCTCCTTCATGTCCCGAATCTCCAAAAGGGCCTGACGCTCTTCCAGCTTTACGGAGATGTGGGAGCCAATGAGGTTGATGAGCTGCTCCAGGTCAGCCATCTCGGAGATGGAGGCCATGACCTCGGCTGGGATGCGGGGCTGAAGGGCGTTGTAACGCTCAAAGCTCTTCAGGATGCGCCGCCGCCATGGCTCCAGGACGTGCGGATCCATGTTTATCCAGGGAACAGGAAGAAGGTGAGCGCTGAGCACGTCCCCGTCGATGACATATTCGACAGCCTCCATGCGGACGACGCCCTCCACCAGAATTTTCGTCGTCCCGTCGGGAAGGCGGGCCATCTGGAGCAGGTTGCAGAGCACACCGACCCGATTCAGTTCCTCCGGGGCCGGGTCCTCGGTCTCGCCGTTGGCCTGGGAGACGACAAAGACCCTTTTGTCCTGAAGAAGGGCTGTCTCTACCGCCTTGAGGGAACGTGCCCGACCAACGAAGAGGGGCATGATCACCCCGGGAAAGAGGACGGCGTCCCTTACGGGAACGACCGGACAGTCCCGTTCCCCAACAGGCGCAGGCTTCTCCTCATTGGTGACGATGATCTGTTCCGCCACGTCAGGCAACCTCCCGGCTCTCCGACAAAAGAGCGTCGAGGGATATCTTGTGGTCGACGAACTCCGGAGTGACGACAAGATGCTTGATCTTTTCCGGCATGGAGGGCAGCTCGTAGAGAACGTCCAGCATCAGGTTCTCCATGATGGAGCGCAGGCCGCGGGCACCGGTCTTTTGCTTGACGGCCAGCTCCGCGATGCGGTCCAGGGCTTCCGGGGTGAATTCGAGGTCCACGCCCTCCATCTCCAGGATCTTTTTGTATTGTTTAGCCAGGGCATTGCGCGGCTCCTGAAGGATGCGGACAAAGGCTTCCTTGTCCAGTTCCTCAAGGGCCACCAGGACGGGAATACGGCCCACAAGCTCCGGGATGATGCCAAAGGTGACCAGGTCCTCAGGCTGCACCTTATCCATGATGCCGTAGCGGTCCTTTGTGCTCCGGGCCAGTTCCCCGCCGAAGCCCAGCGTCCCCTGGGCCACGCGCCGCGCCACGATGGGCTCCAGTCCGTCAAACGCGCCACCGCAGATGAAGAGGATGTTCTCCGTGTTCATCTGGATGAAGTCCTGATGCGGGTGCTTGCGGCCTCCCTTGGGGGGGATATTGGCGATGGTCCCCTCCAATATCTTGAGCAGTGCCTGCTGGACTCCCTCCCCGGACACGTCGCGGGTGATGGAGACGGACTCCGACTTGCGGGCGATCTTGTCGATCTCGTCCAGATAGATAATGCCGCGCTCCGCGGAGGGGAGGTCAAAGTCCGCCGCCTGAAGCAGGCGAAGCAGGATGTTCTCGACGTCCTCTCCTACGTAGCCTGCCTCGGTGAGCGTCGTCGCGTCGGCGATGGCGAAGGGGACGTTGAGTTTCCGCGCCAGCGTCTGGGCGATGAGCGTCTTTCCGGACCCCGTGGGCCCCAGGAGCAGGACGTTGCTCTTCTGCAGCTCAATATCCGAGTTCTTCAGCTCAAGGTTGTTCTTTATCCGCTGGTAGTGGTTATAGACCGCCACGGAGACGACCCGCTTTGCCCTGGCCTGGCCGATGACATACTGGTCCAGAAAATCGGTAAGTTCCCGCGGCTTGATGGACTTAAGCTTCGCCTGGGGCTGCTTTCTTTTCGCTGCTGGCTGAGAGACCTGCGGCGGCTGAAAGCCCGCCGGGAAGGGGCCTGAGGTCCCTGCAGGGAATGCGGGGGCCTGGAAGGGGGGCTGTCCGCCCGCCTCGTCCGACATAAGCATGTTGCACACCTCGATGCATTCGTTGCATATCCAGGCGTTGTCCCCGGCTACGAGGCGATAGACCTCCTTCTGGCTCTTCCCGCAGAAAGAGCAGTGGATGTCGTGCGTGTTGCTGATAATATTGCCGATCCTGTTATTGGTTTTCAAGGTCAAAATCCTTCCAAAGGTAAATGAAAGGGGAGGGCAGCGCCCACCCCCCTTAACTTATGCCATTATCCGTTAGCGGGACTCAATGACGCGGTCGATCAGGCCGTAGTTCAGCGCCTCTTCGGCGGTCATGTAGTTGTCCCGGTCCGTGTCCCGGGCCACCTTCTCAAGTTCCTGCCCCGTGTGCTGGGCCAGAATGCGGTTCATGCGGTCCTTCGTCTTCAGAATGTTGCGCGCCCGGATCTCAATGTCGCTGGCCTGTCCCTGAGCGCCGCCAAGGGGCTGGTGGATCATCATCTCCGCGTTGGGGAGTGCAAGGCGCTTACCCTTCGCGCCTCCGGCCAGGAGGACCGCCGCCATGCTGGCTGCGAGCCCAACACAAATGGTAGACACAGGGCTCTTGATGTACTGCATAGTGTCATAGATCGCCAGCCCCGCCGTCACGCTGCCCCCCGGACTGTTGATGTAGAGGTGGATATCCTTGTCGGGGTCCTCGCTCTCAAGGAAAAGGAGCTGTGCAACGATGGAGTTCGCCACGCCGTCCTCCACCTCCGAGCCCAGAAAGATGATCCGGTCCTTCAGCAGGCGGCTGTAGATGTCGTAGCTGCGTTCACCCCGTCCCGTCTGCTCAATGACATAGGGAATATAGTAGGACATGCCACTTACGCCCCTTCGCCCTGACTGTCCTGGTTTGTGGGCTCAGGCTGTTCCGGGGAGAGCTCGTCGACTTCCTTGACCTTGATCTTCGTCATGAGCTCATCCGTGATCTTGCCGTAGCGCACGTCATCGATGAGGCGCGACATGGCGCTCTCATTTTTATACAGATAGTTCAGGAGACGCCCTGGCTCCATCTGGAAGAGGGCCGCGCGGCGGGCAAGCTCAGCCTCGACGTCCTTCTTCTCAACATTGACATCATATTTCTTGCCAATAGTCTCCATGACCAAGCTCTGGCGCACCATGCTTGCAGCCCTGAGCTTCATGACCTCAATATAACTGCTTTCCCAGTCCTCGTCGTTTTTGCCAAGAACGTCCTTCAGTTCCATGCCGTAACGGTCATGGACCTCCTGCTCGTCCCTCTGGCGCAACACCTGAACCTGACGGTCCCTCAGAGAATCGGGCACCTCGACCTTCGCAAGGCGCGTGACCTTCATCACGGCGCGTCTCTCCGCGTCGGTTTTGTTCTCCGACTCCATCGTGGTGCGG
>JAEEGY010000130.1 GCA_016280565.1 Fretibacterium sp. | reverse complement strand
GTCCTTCGTCCACACGTTGGGGGTCTCCCAGGTCCAGGTGGGGGCGGCGGTCTCGGGCCGCTCCGGGGCGTTGGCGGCCCGGGCCATCTTTTCCTGCAGGGCCCTTTCAAAATCCGCCTTGCTGTCGTAGCTGTCCCAGATGATGCTGCCGTATTCCTCCCAGTGGTCCAGGTCGTTCTTCAGCGCCATGATCTCCTTCTCCCACATGGCCTTGGTCCGGTTGTTCTCGTTCCAGGGGTCCAGGCACTTCAGCTCCTCCCCCAGCAGGGCCCGGGCGTACCGATGCACGTCCTCGTCGGTGAACAGGTAGGGCGATACCCGCACCACGGGCAGCTCCACCTCCGGCAGGCGCACGGTTGCGTCCACGTCCACCACCAGGTGGCCCCCGGCGCTGGTGAGCATGGTCTCATACTTCTTCGGGACCCCCAGCCGCGCCGCCCAGTCCACCCCCGCCGGGGCGTCGGCGGCATACACCGTCTCGCCCTGGGCCTTCTCGATCATCTGCTGCTGATCCTTCCCCACCACGATGGGCTCCTCCGGCGTCTTCTGACACCCGGTGCATACCAATAGAAATATTAGAATAATAATGCAATTATTTCGCATATATGCACTCCTTTCTCAATAGCCCTGTAAGGGGTCGATGACGCTGCCGTCCACCCCGTTCACGATGAGCAGGGGCTGAAAGTTCGTGGCCGGGCGGCCGTCCACGACGCCGTAGAAGCACCAGGCGGGCACCAGGATGCCCCGGGTGAAGGAGTTCTTGTCGAAGATGCGCCAGAGACACAGCCGCACCTCCCTGATCTCGATGTCCCAATCCCGGTCCGCCCCGTAGTTGGCATAGACGACGGGCAGCATCTTCTCAAAGATCCCCCGCACGTCCTCGAAGGGCAGCAGGGCGGCCTTCTCCGTGATGAATGACTCCACTGCCAGCGGCCCGGTCCATTCCACCGTCAGGATGCCGCCGTCGTCCACGGCCACCTCCAGCACCTCATACATCCACTCGGGTCCGTAGCCGCTGTCGTCGATCCTCACCTGGCTGATGCCGTAGTAGCTCTCCACGGGTACTCCCGTCACCTGCCGCAGGAAGCGGATCACGTATGCCTGGTGCTCCTCCTTGGCCCGCATTTCCTCCAGATATTCCGGCTCCACCCATTCGGCGGGGATATCCTGCCGGTCCGTCGTAAAGTACACCCCGTCCACGGCCATGTCCGTGACGCCGCACTCTCTTAGCACCGCCTCCGCCTGCTGCCGGGCGTCGGCGGGGGTGAGGGAGAGGAGCAGCCTTTCCGGCTCCAGATACCCGCCCAGGGTCAGCCCTTCCGGCAGCGTTGCCGCCGCCCCGGTCTCGCTCTCTCGCGTCACGTCCAGCAGTATCGTGCAGCCGGAGCTGAAGCCCATATGGAGGCCGTTTCTGGTGTAGGTCAGGGTGGACCCGCTGCGGGGCGTAAAGTATTGCTCGTTCCCGTCCTGGTCGGTCTCAGCGTAGCTGCCGGCGTTTTCATAGTCGGCGTCGTTGGTGACGCTGAAGCTGGCCCCGCCCTTTTGGAAGGGGTCGCTGATGGCCTGGACGGCGGTGCCCGTGGCCGAGTTCTTCCCCCTAAAGTCCCAGCTGTAAGTCGTCAACGTGCCGTCGTTGGGGACGAGGGGCACCTCCTCGGGAGCCTTGAGGTACAGTTCCTGCAGGCCCCGGATGTTCTCCTGCAGGGCCTTTATCTTGAATTCGTCGTCGCTCCGGCCACGGGCGATGAGCTCGTCCACCTGGGCCTGCTCCTCCTGGATGTGTTGTTCAATATACCACTTGGGCGTGTCCGTGGGGATGTCGTACATCGCCCGGCCCGCCGTCAGCGTACGGAAGAAGGCGTACACCCGTTCCTGGTCGAACCGGGCCGCCTGGACGTAAACGAGGGGCAGCCCTTCCGTCTCCGGCAATATGACCTTCGCTTCGCCCTGTATATGCACCCGGACGGCGTCGTTCCGAATATCTATCACATAGGTCTTCGGACAGCCCAAGGCCTCGTACAGGTTTCCGCCCGCTTTCTCAGGTTC
>JAEEGY010000016.1 GCA_016280565.1 Fretibacterium sp. | reverse complement strand
GTGAGTGCGCGACAGCTTCTCCCTCAGCATATCCACCTGCTCGTATTTGATCTTTGCCGGCATAATGTTCACCTCCTCCTGAAGAAAATCAAAAAAACTCCTCTCAGCCGGAGCCGAGAGGAGTTAAGGACACACATCTAATTGAAATCCTCAACTCGCCTCGGCGGGATATTGAGCCTTACGGCACCCGCTGTCTCCGGCAAGAAAGTTGTCTTGTTTAAAAACGGCCTAAGCCGCAGCCTCTTTCTGAGCAGCCGCGGGATCCACATGGATTCCCGGCCCCATCGTCGGCGCGATGGTGATGCTCTTCACATACGTCCCCTTCACCGACGCGGGACGCACGCGATAGATCGCCTGAAGGAGCGCCTTCACATTGTCAAAAAGTTCGTCCACGGAGAACGCCTTGCGGCCCACGGCGTTGTGCGTGATGCCCGCCTTGTCGACGCGGAACTCCACGCGGCCGGCCTTGATCTCCTGCACGGCGCTGGCCAGCTCAAAGGTGACGGTCCCCGTCTTTGCGCTGGGCATGAGCCCGCGGGGGCCCAGCACCTTGCCCAGACGGCCGACGGACTTCATCATGTCCGGCGTCGCGATGACCGCGTCGAAATCCATCCAACCGCCCGCGATCTTCTGCACCAGATCCTCGCCGCCAACGATATCCGCGCCGGCATCCTCGGCCTCCTTGATCTTCTCGCCCGCGGCCAGGACCAGGACCTTCTTGGTCACGCCCGTGCCGTGGGGAAGGGAGACCGTGCTGCGAACCTGCTGGTCCGCATGGCGGGGATCCACGCCAAGGCGCACATGGAGCTCAATGCTCTCGTCGAACTTCGCCGTGGCGATCTCCTTGTAAAGCTCAACCGCCTCGTGCAGGCCGTAGAGCTTACCATGCTCTACCTTCTTGGCAATTTCCCGGTAACGCTTGCTTCTCTTCATGAATTAAACCTCCTGTGGTCGGTAACGGGCTCCGGCGAAAATCTCGCCCCGCCCTGCCACGATAATGATTCCCCCCAAAGGGGAGAACTAATCCGCAACCTCCAGCCCCATGGAACGGGCTGTGCCCTCGATCATCCGCATCGCGGCCTCAACGTCGTTGGCGTTGAGATCCCGTCGCTTCATCTCCGCGATCTCCTTCACCTTGGCGCGGGAGACCTTGCCCACCTTCGTCTTGTTGGGCACGCCGGAGCCTGACTCGATCCCCGCGGCCTTCTTCAGAAGCACCGCCGCCGGGGGCGTCTTAAGCTCAAACGTGAAGCTGCGGTCAGCATAGACGGTAATAACCGCCGGAATCACAAGCCCTGCCTGGTCCGACGTCTTGGCGTTGAACTGCTTGCAGAACTCCATAATGTTGACACCATGCTGTCCCAGCGCGGGCCCCACAGGGGGCGCCGGCGTTGCCTTGCCCGCGGGCAGCTGCAACTTGATCTGCCCTATGACCTTCTTAGCCATGCAACAATAACTCCTCTCACAGCCTTCTTACCCCCTTCGCGGGGAAGAGGCGATTTAAACTTTTTCCAGGAGCTGATAGTCCGTCTCCGTCACCGTCTCGCGACCAAACAGGCTGACGGTGAACTTGACCTTGCCCTTCTCGGAATTGATCTCGACCACAGGGCCCGTCTGCCCCGCCATGGGGCCGCTTTTCACTGTAACCGTATCCCCCGGTTTGAGGTCGATCTCCACGTTCGGCTTCTGGTCCTTGCTCATCGTGGACATAATGCGGCGCACCTCATCCTCTGAAAGAGGGATAGGATGCGTTCCTGCCCCGACAAAGCCCGTCACCCCCGGAGTGTGGCGCACCACATGCCACGACTGCTCATCCAGGATCATCTCCACCATAACATAACTGGGATAGAGTTTCCTTGAGACCTTGCGGCTCTTCCCATCCTTTACGGCGACGCGCTCCTCCACTGGAATGAGCACGTTGAAGATGCTCTCCTCCATCGCCATCGTGGCAATACGCTGCTCCAGGTCAGCCTTCACGCGGTTCTCATAGCCCGAATACGTCTGAACGACGTACCAGCGGCGGTCCCCCTGCCTTTTCATCGGAGTTCCGGCGGCGTCCCTCTACCCCAACAGAGCGGAGAAAAGCCAGGCAAGGACAAAATCAACAAGTCCCAGGTACAGCGAAACACAAAGCGTAAAGACGATAACGATCAGCGTCCAATATCCAATTTGTTTCCTGCTGGGCCACGTAACCTTTTTTAACTCGGCCCTGGCCTCGCGCAGGAAGGCGGCGCCCGGTATTGAGCTCACGAGCTCTTTGGCCATCTTGTGCCCTCCCATAAAAAATGGCAGGCCCGGCAAGACTCGAACTTGCAACCCCCGGTTTTGGAGACCAGTGCTCTGCCAATTGAGCTACGGACCTGCATTGAAAAACGAAAGATATTTTACACCCGCCTCAGGGGTTATGCAAGCCCCCTACTTGGACTCCTTGTGAAGGACGGATGCGTTGCACCACTTGCAGAACTTCTTGAGCTCAAGTTTCTTTGACTGCTTCTTCTTGTTCACCGTCGTCGTGTAGTTGCGGCGCTTGCACTGCGTGCAGGTCAGCCCTACGATATCGGCCATCTCAAAACATCCCTTTCGTATCTTTTATTAAAGGTTAAAGGCGGCCGGCCACAGACTGCCAGCCAGCCGCTCTTGTCCTTCAGCGTTATTCGATGATCTTCGTGACGACGCCGGCGCCCACCGTGTGGCCGCCCTCGCGCACCGCGAAGCGAAGACCTTCCTCCATCGCGATGGGCACGATCAGCTCCACCTCGAACGTCGCGTTGTCGCCGGGCATGACCATCTC
>JAEEGY010000129.1 GCA_016280565.1 Fretibacterium sp. | reverse complement strand
GGGCTGAGGCACGCGGTAAACGACAGCCGTCAGCACGGGGATGACGATGAGTGTGAGGATGGTGCTGACCGTCAGGCCGGACATGATAGTCACGGCCATGGGGCCAAACAGCCGGTCCCAGATCAGCGGGAACATCCCCAACACCGTCGTCAGGGCCGACATAGCCACGGGCCGCAGACGGCTCACCCCATCCTCCACGATGGCCTCATACTTGTCACGCCCCGCGGCAAAATCCGCGCTCACCTGGTCCAGCAGGACGATGGAGTTCTTGGCCAGCATCCCCACCAGGCTCAACAGCCCCACGGTGGCCGTGAAGCTGATGTCCATCCCCGCAAGCCAGATCCCCCCACCCACGCCGATCAGGATCAGTGGCAGGGCGCAGAAAATGATGACGGGCTGGCGGAAGCCATTGAACAGGAAGACCATGATCGTGAACATGATGAGGATCGCCGGGACAAACGCCACGGCCATCCCCTTCATCGCGTCGTCCGAGATCTCTTTTTCACCGCCCCATTCCAGGGAATAACCCAGCGGGAGGTCCAGCGCTTCGATCTTTGGCTGGATGCGTTTCAGCATTGCGTCCGCGTTCCTGCCCAGCTTCACCTCGCTGGCCACGGTGATGACCCGGCTGCGGTCCCGCCGCATGACGATGTTGTCCTCAAAAGCCACGTCCAGCGCGGAGAACACCGTCCCCAGGGGCACGGAAGCGTTCGCCGCCGGAGCCCAGATGGGCAGCGAGCGAAGCAGGTCCACACGGTTGCGTTCCTCCGGGACCAGCGCCGCCTTGATGGGCAGGGACTTGTTCCCGTCGCGGAAGGCCCCGATAGTCAGACCCGTGGTCACCGTCAATAGCGCCTGATTGATGGCTGGCCGGGTGAGCCCCAGGTTCTGCATCTGGTCCTTCAGCACCACAGGCCGTATGACCTCCACGGGTTCGCGCCAGTCGTGGCGGACAAAGTTATGTGCCGGGTCGTCCTCCATGATCTGTCGCGTCTGTTCCGCCAGCGCCCGCAGGATGGCGGGATCGTCCCCGTAGAACCGTGCCTCGATCTTGGGCCTCAACCCGCTGCCCCGGGCAAAGAGCCGGCACATTCCCTCCACCGAAGGCATCCGCTCGTCGATATACTTCTGTGTTTTCAGGAGCGTGGGCCGCGTGTCCTTCCCGCTTCGCACCTGGACCATGAGCTGAGAGAAGGCCGTGTCCGGCTCCGGCGGAGAATAGGTCAGCATAAATCTAAGTCCTCCTCCTCCAATGAATTCCGAGACGTGCTTCACCTCCGGCAGGGAACGAAGGTACTCTGCCATCTCATGGGTGACACGCTCCTGCTCCGCAAGGGACGTCCCTTCCTGGCTCCAGAGGTCCACATTGTAATAGGCGGTGTCGGAGTCCGGGAAGAAGGATTGATCCAGCCGCGAGAAGTGATACAGAGTGGCGGCGAAGAGGGCCAGCGTGACAGCCAGGGTGACAAACCGGTGCCGCAGACAGCCTTCCAAAAAGGCCCGGTAGCTCCGGAACAGGCAACGGTCATAGGGGTCGCCCTCCTGTTTCACGGGCTTCAGCATGAGCTTGCCCAGCACCGGTGTCACCGTCAGGGCCGCGACCCAGCTCAGCATCATGGAGATCCCCACCACCTGGAACAGGCTGCGGCAGAACTCGCCTGTCATGTCCTTGGAGAGGCCGATGGGGGCGAAGGCCAGAACCGCGATAACTGTGCCGCCCAGCATGGCCCATATCGTGCTGTTGACGGACCCGGACGCCGCGTCCTCAACGGACAATCCACGCTCCACGCCCACCAGCATTCCCTCGGTGACGACGATAGCGTTGTCCACCAACGAGCCCAGCGCAATGATGAGCGCCGCCAGCGACACGACCTGGAGGTAAATCCCCGCCTGGTTCATCACGGCGAAGGTCCCTGCCACAGTCAGGAGCAGCACAAGGCCGATGATGAGCCCGGAGCGCAGCCCCATGAACACCAGCAGCACCCCTACGACAATGGCGAGGGACTCCAGAAGGTTGACAATGAACTCCTGAATGGCGGCCGTCACCTGGCCGGACTGCATATAGATCTCGGTCAGCTCGATCCCAACGGGGCGGAATGCCTCAAGTTCCTTCAGCCGCTTAGAGACATCGCGCCCCATGCTGACGACGTTGCCGCCGTCCACCGTGGCGACTCCGATAGCCAACGATGGCCTGCCGTTAAAGAACATCTTGAAGCTCTGCGGGTCGAGAGTGTCCCGCCGCACCGTGGCGACCTCCCGAAGACGCGTCAGTTTTCCCCCCGTGCCGCCGATGACCAAATCGCCGATATCCTCCACGGACAGGATCGCGCTGGTGGGGGAGACGCGGACGTACCGATTGCCCAGGGTCGTGCTGCCGATGGCGCTGAGAGTGTTCTGCTGGTTCAGGACGTTGAACACCGCTGTGGGAGACAGGCCCAGCGCGGACATGCGGGACGCCGAGAACTCAACGTAGATGCCCTCCTCCTGCTCGCCCAGAATTTTTACGCTGGCCACCTGCGGCACGAGGACCAGATTTTTCTTCAAAAAGTCCGCGTAGTCCCACAGGTCCTTCATGGTGTAACCGTCGCCCACCAGCGCGTAGTACTGCCCGTACACATCGCCATAGTCGTTGTTGATGAGGATGGTGCTGCCTGCGGGCATGGAGACCTGCACGTCGTAGAGCTTCTGGCGCAGCGTGTCCCACACCTGGGGCAACTCTCCCGAGCTGTACTCGTCCTTGATGTCCACGTAGATGATCGCCATGCCGGGCGTGGAACGGGAGCGGATGTGCTTGACCTCTCCCATGCCCTGCACCGCATCCTCCACGCGGCTGGTTACTTCCTGCTCCACCTCGTAGGCGTTGGCGCCGGGGTAGATCACCGTCACCACCGCCGTCTTTATCGTGAAGGCTGGGTCCTCCAGCTTCCCGATCTGAAAGTAGGCGAGTATTCCCGCCACAGCGGCGAGGACGCACAAAAACAGGACGGCCGTTTTGCGCTTGATGCTGGCCCGCGCGATGTCCATCATTGGGGCCTCACTTTCTGCCCTTCCCTGAGGAAATGGACCCCCGCGGTGATGATCACATCCCCATCGTGCAGGTCCGGCCCGGAGACCTCCAGTGAGCCGTCGTTCCGAGGACCGCCCACCGTTACAGGCACGCGATGAGCTGCACCGTCGGTCCCATGGCCCTCATAACGCCACACGAAGTTCCCGCTTGCCCCCTCATTCAGGATCGCCGTCGAAGGAACAAAGTATTTCCCGCTTGACTTTTCCTTATCATGGGGCCGGAAATCCACCTCAACGGTGACTGCCATGCCGGGCAGAAGATACACGTCCGGCTGATGGGGCATGACGGCCGTCACAGGGTAGGTGTTGGTGCGGGCGTCGGCCTGGGCCGCGAACTCCTTGAGCTGAAGCGGGAACGCGCGGTCCGGCATGGCGTCGAAACGGGCTGTCAGGGCGAAGAGACTGCCGTCATTCTCAATCAGCGTCTTGAGGTTCGCGCCGGCGGGAAGGGGGGCCAGCAGGATATCGTTGTCCGGGATGTTGAAGACGATCTCCAGCGTCGAGATGTCCTGAAGGCTGAAGATGGGCTGTTTTGCTGTCACGTCCTGGAAGTTCTCCACCCTGCGGTCCGCGATGATGCCATCGAAAGGCGCGCGAAGCTCCGTATCCCTGAGGGCGTCGCGGGCCGCGGCGGTCTGAGCCTCGGCTGTGCTGACGGCGGAGCGGGTCACGTCGACCTGGGTCTTGCTGGCGTCATACTGCGCCTTGGAGATAGCCCGCTGATTGTACAGGTTCTCGTAGCGGGTGAAGTTCGTCTGCGCGTCGCTGTACTGTGCCTGTGCCTGTGCCTGGGCGCTCTGGGCCTGCTTCAGCCGCGTCTGGAAATCCCGCGGGTCCAGCGTGGCCAGCAGGTCTCCCTTTTTCACAGAAGCGCCTTTCTCCACAGCGATGGTCTTTAGCGGTCCCGACACACGGAAGGAAAGCTCCACGCGCTTTCCACCCTGAAGCGTGCCAAAGTAGCGCCGCACACCTTCTCCGCCACCGCCCCCCCGCGTGACGGTCCGCACCGGGCGAATGATCTCCGGTTCCGGTTCTGCGGCCTTTTTCTCCCGCAGCATCCCCAGCCAAAAGCACACCGCCGCGACGGCGCAGAGCCCCGCCGCGATTTTTAAGAATTTTCTCATGCACATGACCTCCTAATTTGTACCTGCATGATTTAATTGTTCAACTGCCTATTTTACATCAGCGCTGTTATTTGGGGACCAGTAGTATAATTAAATCAATTCAATTTCCAGTTGATCAAGGGGTGTTGTTATATGAAACTCAGCGAAAGGATCACGCGGATGGCGCCCTCGGCCACAACGGCCATGGCGGCGAAGGCAAAAGAACTGAAGGATCAGGGACGCCCGGTGGTGTCCTTCACGACGGGAGAGCCGGACTTCAACTCCCCGGCGGCCGCCCGGACCTGGGCTATCCGGGCCATGGATGAAGGGCAGACCCACTACACTGTGAACGCGGGCATGAAGGAGCTTCGACAGGCTGTGGCGGACTACTACGAGCGGCACTTTGGCCTGCACTACGGCGTGAATGAGGTCCTCACCGGCACGGGCGCGAAGCAGCTCCTCTACGAGGCCATGGGCTGCCTGGTGAACCCCGGGGACGAGGTGATCCTCTTCGCCCCCGCGTGGGTCAGCTACTATGAGCAGATCCGCCTCTTTGACGGCGTGCCCGTCATCCAGGACACACAGTCCACCGGCTGCATCCCCGACCCGGAGCAGTTCGAGAAGCTCATCACGGACAAAACCGTGGCCGTCGTCCTGAACAACCCCAACAACCCCACCGGCATGGTCTATCCCCATGACGTGCTGGAGAAGATCACACGTATCGCCCTGAAGCACGGGGTCACCGTTATCAACGATGAGATCTACGAGCGGCTGGTCTACGGCGTCTCCTTCACGCCGCACCTGCTGCAGCTCGTCCCCGAGGCGCGGGACATCGTCCTGAACATCAACGGCGTCAGCAAGAG
>JAEEGY010000128.1 GCA_016280565.1 Fretibacterium sp. | reverse complement strand
CGCGTTTCAACGAGCTGGTCTCCAGCAAGCTGTTAGAGGGCGCAAAGGACGCGCTGCTGCGTCATGACGTGTCCCACAATGCCATTGAGGTCTATTGGGTCCCCGGTGCGTGGGAACTGCCGCTGATTTGCAAGGAGCTGGCGCTCTCCGGCAAGTATGACGCCATCATCGCGCTGGGGGCCGTCATTCGGGGCGACACGCCGCACTTTGACATGGTGGCCAACGAGATGTCCAAGGGCCTGGCCCAGGTGGGACTGGAGGCACGGACCCCCGTGCTGTTCGGCGTGCTGACCTGCGACACGCTGGAGCAGGCCCTCATCCGTGCGGGCAGCAAGGCGGGCAACAAGGGCGCGGACTGCGCCTGCGGCGCGATCGAGATGGCGAACCTGCTGCGGAACATCCGTGTGAGCGGCAGGGAGGAGGGGACTTATAATGCTTGACCTCCGCTGGATACTCTCCCACCGCGAGGAGATGGAAGCTTGTCTGAAGAATCGCCACCACGACTTTGACCTGAACATTTTGGCCTCCCTGGACGAGGAACGCCGGAAGATCATCGGGCAGACGGAGGAGCTGAAGGCACGCCGCAACGAGGGCTCCCGCAGGGTGGGGGCCGCGAAGAAGGCCGGGGAGGACGCCTCGCCCCTCATGGAGGATATCCGCCGCATGGGGGACGAGATCAAGGCCCTGGACGATAAGCTGGCGAAGGTGGAGGAGACGCTTCACGGGCACCTTATGACCCTGCCCAACCGCCTGAGCGAGACGACCCCCGTGGGGAACGACGAGAACGACAACCCCGTTGTCCGTACCTGGGGTACGCCGGGAGAGTTCTCCTTTGAGCCGAAGCCGCACTGGGATATCGCGGAGGCGCTGGGCATCATGGACTTCGAGAAGGGCGTGATGCTGGCTCAGAGCCGTTTCACCGTCTTGAAGGGCCTGGGCGCGCGCATGGAGCGGGCCCTGATCGCCTTTATGCTGGACCTACACACGAAGAAGCACGGCTACACGGAGGTGGAACCTCCTTTCATGGTGCGGAGCGCCATTTTGGAGGGGACGGGGCAGCTCCCGAAGTTCGCCGAGGACCTTTACAAGATTGAGAACGAGGACCTATGGCTCATCCCCACGGCGGAAGTTCCACTGACGAACCTCCAGCGCGAGACGATTTTGGATGAGTCTGCCCTGCCGATCTACTACACGGCTTACACGCCCTGCTTCCGCCGGGAGGCCGGGTCGGCGGGACGCGATGTTCGCGGCCTGATGCGCCAGCACCAGTTTGACAAGGTGGAGATGGTCAAGATCTGCACGCCGGAGACGAGCTACGACGAGCTGGAAAAGCTCACCTCCAATGCCGAAGAGGTGCTTCAGCTCCTGGAGCTGCCATATCACGTGGTCAACCTCTGCTCCGGGGATATCGGCTTCGGTTCCGCCAAGACCTACGACCTTGAGGTGTGGCTGCCGTCGCAGAAGAGGTACCGGGAGATCAGTTCGTGCAGCAACTGCGAGGACTTCCAGGCGCGGAGAATGGGGCTGCGCTACCGGCCGGCGGACGGTGGAAAGGTCCGGTTCGCCCACACGCTGAATGGCTCTGGTATTGCCGTGGGCCGGACGCTCATCGCCGTCATCGAGAACTATCAGCGCGAGGACGGCTCTATCGCCATTCCCAGGGCCCTTGTTCCTTAGATGGACGGGCTCACCGAGATACGCAGGAGTTAGGAGAGACGCCTGGTGCCCGGCTACGCGGCGATCGTCATGGGCTGCTCCAGTGCGGCTCTGCTTTGTATTTTGGCCCAATTCTGGGTGAAGAGGGAGGTCACGTTCCAGCAGTACAGCTACTTCCGGGACCTCCTTCTGGCGGGGACCTGGATCCTTTTGTCGGTCTGGTTCGGGTCCCTGCCTGCCCGTGCCGTGACGGGGGGAGCCCTCCTTGCGGGCGTCGTGGGCATGAGCGAGGTGTTTTACCAGGCTCCGGCCTCTCGTTGGCGTTGGGGACTGGCTTGTCTGCTCATTGCCGCCTTGTGTGCTCTCTTTGGGCCAGCGATCCATTTTATCCGCTTCCCCGATGGGGAGTACATCTACCTGACGCCAGCCCTCTCTTTTACCCTGACGGCGCTCTGGTTCTTCGTCTTTCTCCTGCTCTTCCGGTATCTGGACAGCGTTCCCGGCCTGGTGGGGCACGTCCTGGCTGTTACCTTCGCACTGATGCTCATGGCCTGTCTGCTGATGGGAGGGCTGTCCGCTCCCCAGGAGGGAGCCCTTATTGGTTCTGATGCCTTCTTCATGTCCTTTGCCGGGCTTGTACTTCTGGGGGCCTTCTGGAGCCGTTTTGGCAACGCCTACCGGCAGGCGGGCCGGGCGTTGTCCTCTCTGTGGGGTATTCTGGTGGCCGGGACCGCTATCCTGGGGAACAGCAAGGGTATCGTCTTCAGCTCGGTTTTCTTTCTCTCCCTTGGGCTCTTCGCTATCCCTCTGGTAGAACTCTCCCTGTACTGGGTCGGCCGGCTTTTTTCAGACGGAACTCCCAACAACACGGAGCGCCTGTATCAGCGCATGATCGCGCGGGGGCTTGAGCACCCCGATGCCGTGCGCTTCGTGGCGGGGGTGTGCGCCATGCTCAGCGTTGCCGCCGCACTGCTGCAGTCTCCGCCAGTCTATGTGTCCTGGCTCTGCTGGGGACTGGCGGGGCTCTGCGCCATAGCTGTCGTTCTGCCACTTCTTCGCCGGCAGAAGAAAAAATCCGCTATACCGGAGGAAAAACCGGTGCTCTGGGGAGTCCCCTTTGATAACGTCTCCATGAACTACGCGGTCTCGCGGGCCCGGGGTCTGCTGTCCAACCCCCTGGACGGGGGAGCCCAGCTTGTCGCCACCGTCAACGCTCTGGGCATGGAGAGGGCCGTGCGGGATGAACGTTACCGGCATATCCTGCAGCAAGCCTCCATGGTCCTGGCCGACGGAACAGGCCTTTTGTGGGGGATGCGCTTTCTTGGGATGCCCATTCAAGAGCGGGTTGCGGGTATTGATTTCGCGGAGCGGGTCTGTCGTGCCGCCTCGGCCGAGGGATGGCCGGTTTACTTCCTTGGGGCCAGGGGGGACACGGCCGCCGTATGTGCCGCCGCCCTGGCTGACCGCTATCCGGGACTTATCGTCGCGGGGACGCGGGACGGATACTTTGATGTAAGGGACGAGAGTATTGCTAACGCCGTCGTGGCCAGCGGAGCGAAGGTCCTGCTCGTTGCCATGGGGCT
>JAEEGY010000127.1 GCA_016280565.1 Fretibacterium sp. | reverse complement strand
GGTGCTTCGCCGGTTTGCCGCCGTTCAGCTGCAGACCGAGGGTTCTCATCGCTTCCTGACAGGCCGCGAGGTGATGAGCCTTCTGGACATGAAGCCCGGCCGGCGTGTGGGGGAACTGCTGGACGGCTTGGACATGGCCGTGGGCACCGGGAAGGTCAACACCCTCGCCAAGGCCGAGGCATGGCTGCGCGCTCAGCCCGTGAAGCAGTAAAAACGGACACTATCGCGGCAGTCTCAACAGCGTGGGGAGAGGCCGGGATCGCCATTGTGCGCGTCTCCGGCGCTGGTGCTGTGCCCCTGGCGAAATCCATTCTGCGATTTGGGGCCATGGGCTTTCCCCCACCCCGGGAGATGCGTCTGGCCTCTCTGCTTGACGGGGCCGGACAAACCGTTGATCAGGTGTTGGTTGTCCATTTTGCCGCACCCCGGAGCTACACGGGTGAGGACATCGTGGAGATCCACACCCACGGGGGGACGCTTGTGGCGCAGACGTGCCTTGAGGCGCTGCTGGGTCATCCTTCCATTCCAGCCCGTCTGGCTTTGCCGGGGGAGTTCACCCGGCGGGCGTACCTGAACGGGCGGCTGGACCTCTCTCAGGCAGAAGCCGTGTTGGGCGTCATTCGCGCCCGGAGCGCGGAGGCCCTGCGCGCCGCGGCCCGGACCCTCTCCGGCTCGTTGTCCTCCTTTGCCCTTGAAATCTACAATGAGCTTCTGCGCCTTCAGGGGAACTTAGAAGTGGGGCTGGACTTCCCCGAGGGAGAGCCCCCCGAGGTGACGGACGAGGAGCTCCTGAACTCCCTGGAGGAGCTGAGCGAAAAACTGCGCGGCCTGGAGGGGCGCTGCTCCGCCGGGGCGTTGTTGCGGGAGGGCGTGCGCGTGGTGCTGTGCGGGCGGCCCAACGTGGGCAAGTCCTCGCTTTTGAATACGCTCCTTGGGCAGGACCGGGCCATCGTCACGGACCAGCCGGGCACGACCCGCGACCTTATTGAGGAGGGGGCCGTGTGGGGCGGGGTCCCTGTGCGTCTGACGGACACAGCCGGCCTCCGCGAGGCGGACACCGGCAGCATCGAGGCCAGCGGCATTGAACGTGCCCGCGTAGCCATGGAGGCGGCGGACGTCCGTGTGTGGGTGCTGGATAGCTCCCGCCCCCTGGAGCCGGGTGAGGCCCAGGAAATCCCCCAGGGGGCTGTCGTGGCGCTGAACAAGGCCGACCTTCCCTGTGTTGTGCAGGAGAAGGACGTGCAAGCCGCCGCCCCGGGGGCGGCAAAAATCCTCCGCCTGTCGGCCAAAACGGGAGAGGGCCTGGACGCGTTGAAGGAGGCCGTTCTCAGCCTCGCCCGGGGTGAAGGGGCTCTGGAGGAGGGACTGAACGTGACGGCGCGCCAGCTCGCCGATATCCGCGCCTGTGCCCATGCCGTCTCGGAGGCAAAGACCTCCGTGCGCGAGGGCGTTGGAGAGGATGTCACGGCAGGGTTGTTGGGCGAGGCCCGCGGGGCCCTGGAGCGTCTTCTGGGGCTGGGTGGCGGCGCGGAGGCCCTTTTGGACTCCATCTTCAGCCGCTTCTGCGTTGGAAAATAGAGCCTGTTCTTTGATTGAAGTTCAGGGGATGGCGCATTTAAGCGCTCACGGCGCGCGCCTGGCCCCCCTGAAACCCCCAGGGAGGTATCTTTTCTTGAGGAAACTGATCACAGTCTTTCTTTTTGTATTCCTGGCGTGTTCCGCCCTGCCTGCCGGGGCAGAGCCCATTCAAGTGGTGTGCAGCCTCTTCCCTGTGTACGACTTTGCACGGCAGGTGGGAGGGGATTTGGCGGCCGTGCGGCTGCTCCTGCCTCCCGGGGCGGAGGCCCACAGCTTCGAGCCCAGGCCCCAGGACGTCCGGCTCATGAACGACGCGGCGCTCTTTGTCTTCACGGGCAAAGAGATGGAGCCCTGGGCCCTACGCATTGCCCAAAGCCTGGAGGGCCCAGTGGTCGTGGACGCCTCGGAGGGGATTTCGCTCCTACCTAACGAGGACGAACACTCCCCTGAGGAAGAGGAACATGAACATGAACATGAACATGAACACGGGCATGAGCACGAGCACGAGCATCACCACCATCACGTTCTTGACCCTCACGTCTGGCTGGATCTGTCCTTAGCGCAGAGGATGGTGGACAACATCGCGGCGGGGTTCTGCGCCGCGGACCCGGAAAACGCGGACTCGTACCGCCGGAACGCGGCGGCGTACAAGGCGCAGCTTGCGGAACTGGACAGCGAGATCCAAAGCCTCGTTGAAAAATCGGAACGGCATACGCTGGTCTTCGGCGGGCGGTTTGCCTGCCGCTATTTCCTCCGTCACTACGGCCTGAGTTGGGTGACGGCCTACGACGGAGAGAACGAGCCGGGGATGCGGCGCATTGCCGAGGTGGTCCATTACATAAAGGAACACGGTGTGCGTTACCTCTTCCACGACGAGTTCGCTGAGCCCCGGATCGCGCGCTCCATCGCGGAGCAGACAGGGGCGTCGCTCCTGCTGTTCCACACAGCCCACAATCTCACCCGGAAGGAACTGGACGAGGGCGTTACGTTCCTCGACATCATGAGGGGCAACCGGGACGCCCTGGCTCTGGCCCTGGCCCAGCCTCCGCGAGGCGACTGCGCCTCGCTCCGACAGGGCCGACCTGCCGGATACCCACAGGGCACGATGCGCCGCGACGCTGTCGCGCTGCGTAAGCACGGCAGTCTGGCCCCATGACCGCGCTGAGGCTGGAGGACATCACCGTCCGTTACGGCGGGACCGTGGCGGTGGACGGCGTGTCGCTCGCCGTGGAGGAGGGGGAGCTTCTCTGCGTCGTCGGCTCCAACGGGTCGGGGAAGAGCACGCTGCTGCGCGGCATTCTGGGCCTGGTTCCCCTCGCTGGGGGGAAGGTCGAGCGGGGGCGGACGGCCTACGTTCCCCAGGCAGAGGATTCCAGCCGGGATTTCCCCGCCACGGTGTGGGAGGTGGTCCTCACCGGGACCCAGCGCCCCGGCTGGGGGCTCCCCCTCTACTCCCGTTCCAACAAAAGGGCCGCGGCAAAGGCTCTTGCCGGCCTGGGGCTCACCCGTCTGGCGCGGCAGGGAGTGGGCACACTCTCCGGCGGGCAGATGCGGCGTGTCCTGCTGGCCCGGGCCCTCTGCGGCCACGCCGGGCTGCTGTTGCTGGACGAGCCCTGCACGGGGCTGGACCCCGCCATGCGCCGCGTGCTCTATGACCTGCTGGGGCGCCTGCGACGCGATGAGGGGACGGCCGTCCTCATGGTCACTCACGACCTGGACGAGGTCCGGGCGTTTGCCGGACAAGGGCCCCTTGCCGCCCGGGTGGCGGTCATGGAACACGGGCGGCTGGCCTTCACCGGCCCCCTTGGGGATCATGGAAAGGAAGGGGCATGACCTTGGCCGGGTTCCTTGAGCTTCTGACCTATCCCTTTGTGCTGCGGGCCCTGGCCGTGGGGGCGATGATCTCGCTCTGCGCCTCCATGCTGGGCGTCGTCCTTGTGCTGAAGCGCTACTCGCTCATCGGGCACGGGCTGTCCGAGGTGGGCTTTGCCTCGCTCTCCGTGGCCGCAGCGCTGGGACTGCCTCCCCTGCTGGTGGCGACGCCCGTCGTGCTCCTGGCCTCCTTCGCCATCCTGTTCATCAGCCAGCGCTGGCGGGTGGGGGGAGATATCGCTATCGCCGTCGCCTCCTCCTCGGCGCTGGCCCTCGGCGTCCTCGCCACGGCGCTGGGCCCCGGCCTGAACACGGACGTCTACGGCATCCTGTTCGGCAGCCTCTTAGCTACGACGGGGGAGGACGTGGCCATTTCGGCTGGGCTGGCGTTCCTCGTTTTATCGGCGTTTTTGCTCTTCTACAACCGCCTTTTCCTCATCACGTACAGCGAGGACTACGCCCGCTCCCTCGGCATCCCCGTCCCGCTTTACCACCTGCTCATCT
>JAEEGY010000126.1 GCA_016280565.1 Fretibacterium sp. | reverse complement strand
TCGTCCACCACGCCCTTGAACAGCCACGGGGGAAGGACGTTCAAGCCCGACGAGGCCAGCATGAACAGCACGGCCCAGGCCAGGGAAAACCGATAGGGAGCCGTGCAGGAGAGGAGCCGGTGCAGCACGGCGCCCCGCCGGTCCTTGTTTTTCTCCGCACGCAGGGTCATTCGGCCACCCCTCCGGAGAAGCTCTCCTCGGGGAGAGCGGAGAGGGCGTCGCACAGGCGGCTGGCGGCCCCCGCTGGGAAGGGGGCTGAGCCCCCGGACTGTCCGGATAGCGCCAGGAGCTCGGCCCGCTTCCGGGCCCTGCCCTCCGGGTCCCTCAGCGCGGCGGCGATCCGCTCCGCCGTCTGCTGCGGAGTGATGTCCCCATACGCCTCGTCCAGGATGGGCCGACCGGAGATGCGGTTGGGCAGGGAGATAAAACCGTTCCACCGGTCAAGGACGCGCTGTACAGCGGCCCGGCGCAGGGTCTTCCCGATGAGGGGCAGGGAGGCCAGCATCCCCCGGAGCCCCGGCACAGGAACAAGCTCAAGGAAGCTGGCCGGGGCGATGACCAGCGCTGGCAGGCCGCAGTGCATCAGCTCAAGGGTGTTCGTCCCCGGCTGGGTGAGGGCAAAGTCCGCCCCCCGCATGGCAACCCCGGCCCCGGTGCGGACGGGGTCAAGGCCCGCGGCCCGCCAGGCCCTCAACTCCGTCTCCGGCACAAAGGGAGGGAAGAGCGTGCGCACCCGCACAGAGGAGACCAGGGCCTTCAGCACCTCCTTCATCACGGCCAGCCAGGAGAGCGCCGCCCGGCGAATGGCGGGCCGGCTGCCGGGAAGGAACAGCACCCGCGGCGAAGCGGGGTCCTCCGGCCAGTCCCAGGCCTCCTGGTTCGACAGGGGCGTCTGGGCATCCATCAAAAGGGAGTCCTGGACCAGGTCGCCGATGGGACGGGCCCCCGGGATACGGAGGGCCTGAGAGGGAAAGGCCGTGAGGACCTGAACTCCCTTCTTCAGGCCCTTCTTGGGGCCATAGGTGTAACAGGTGAGGGGGACGCGGGCCGACCTGGAGAGATGCAGGCCAAAGGCCAGGTCTCCCCCCAACTGCACGGCGCAGTCCGTCCGCTCGTCCTTCAGGCCGCGCCACAGCCGGGCCGCGCTGCCGGGGCCCTCCAGCTTGTCGACCCCCAGCAGGGAGGCCGCCTCGCGCTCATGACCGGACGCGAATTGGCAAGGCAGAAGCCACAGAGAAACCGAGTGCCCCCGCCGCCTGAGCTCCATCGCCACGGGCCGGACCCAGCCCCAAAGTTCCCCCGGTCCATTTGTCAGTACCGTCACGCGCATGATACGCCCTCCCGCCGATCAACTGTTTCACCTTTTTATTTTACCAGCTTACCCGCCAGATGTTATACTCATATTGGAGAATATGGCGGAACGTATCAAAAATGCGGACCGGCTGAACAGGATATCGAAAGCGGTGAAAAGTATGACGCCCCTGTGGGAGGACTTTATAAGATTGGGCCCCGTGGCCAGCCTCGGTATCCGCCTCCCGTCCGGGGAGGTGGAGATGTCGCGCGCTCTGCTGTCCGTGCTGCGGCTCTCCCCCGACGCCAGGCCCCGCACCTTAGACCAGTGGCGCGAGCTCTGCCACCCGGCCGACCACCACCAGATGCAGGAGTTGGACCGGGCCCTGGCGGACGAGTGGGGAGAGGTCCTCTCGCTCACCCGCCGGCTCTACTGCGGAGACGGAGTTTACCGCCTCTTCCGGCTGGAGGCGTGCCTCCAGCGCAGCGAGGACGGAAGCCCCCAATACCTGATGGGCATTGAGGCTTTGTTAGAGAAGGGACAAACGGAGGGGACGGACCAGGAGCCGTATCTCCAGGTGCCAGATATGCCCCTCCGTTACGTCCGCGCGCTTGAGGAGGAGAACCTTGTGCTGCGCCGCGCCCTTCAGCGTCAGGCCCTTCACCTCCTTGCCCAGCCCCCCGCCGCCCCTGCCGTGGGGAAGCGCATAACTTTAAGCGTCCTTGGGCTCGCGGGCAGCGGAGGATGGGAGCTGATGAGGGTCCTGAGGGAAGATGGGCTTCTGCCCGAGGGCCTGGCCCTGACGGAGACGCCGGGGGAGGGAGACATCGTCCTCTACATCATCCCCCTCCGGGGGCACCTCAAGTCCGCGGACGCCGACCTGCTGACCGCCGCCGCCCGGAGGGGGCAGAGGATCATCGTCCTCCTGACGATGACCGACCTGGAGCGGGACGAGGCCGAGGCCGGGCGCGTCCTTCTGTCCCGGCAGCAAAGGGTGGAACGCGCGCTCCGGGAGCTGAGGGAGGAGCTTAAACGCGCCTCCATCCCCCCCTGCCCCCTTATCCCCCTCTCGCCCCACCTGGCCTGGAGGGGCCTTTACGACCGCGCCTCCACGGTCTGGCGGGAGTCCAACTTTGACGAACTGCTGCGGCTGATCGCGCCCACCCGCTCGTCCGTGCCGGGCACCCTCGCCCCACGCGGCGAGGAGCCTCCCCGCGAGGCCGGCGCGGAGCCCCCGTTCGGGCTCTTCGACGCCCTGCTGTTCTCCCTGAGAGAACAGGCGCTACGGACGCGCTTCCTTGCCCTGCCGGTGATAAAGCAGCCGTCTGACGCCCGATGGGAAAGATTTTCCACCCCCCGCAAGCTGGTCATGATGGGCCTGAACCGTCAGGAGGCGCTGCGGCTGGTCTCCCGCCTGGCGCACAACTCCAGCCTCTTTGATGAGGAGACCGAGGCGCGGAGCTGGCTCTTCTTTGGACGGGGCGAGCCCCCCTTCCCCCGGGAGGAAAGGCTCCCCACCGTCCCCTGCGTCTGCCGGCCCGAGGCGCTGGCGGGCTTTGACATCCTCGTCGCCCCCGAGAACGCCTTCAACCCGGGGGGCATGGAGTGGGAGGACCTGTTTGCCCAGTGGACGCCGGTGGTCCACATGGACCTGGTCCGCGTGGACTCCAGCCTGTCGGAGCTGGCGCGCACGCCGTGGTTCTCCGCCCTGGCCTCCGCCCCGCGGTGGGTCCTGGCCTTCGCGCACAGCGGCCTCTTCGACACCCGGCTGTCCGGCCTGCTGGAGGCGGAGGAACGGGTGATGCGCTTTGCCGTCCTCCGCGGATTCCAGGGCCGGATGAGCCCCTTCGTCTATGAGAACTACGACCCGCGATACACGGATTTCCTTGAGCTGGGGGCGCGGGTCCGCTACGACGCCACCGCGGATGATCTCTCGGCGCTCGTCGCCGGGTGGGGACGGGACGAGCTGGACTACGCCCCGCCCTTCACAAGGGACCAGCTGGCCATCGCGCTGCTGGTCATCCGCAGCAAATTGCAGAGGATAAGGCAGAAGATAGTAAAATAAAAAAGCGTAAAAAGGCAAAACAGAAGCGAACGGAGGAATAGTATGTACGCCAACGAACAACCCCAGGCCGCGGCCCCCCTTGACCCAACGACCGCACGCATCGTCTCCGAGCTGGTCTCGCGGCTCGTGCCGGAACTCACTCAGGCTCTGGCCGCCATCCCCCCCGCCGCGCCTGCCCCTGAAGCTAAAGAGACCCTGAACAACCTCCAGGCGTCCCTGCAGGCCGTCCTGGAGAGCCTGACCCAGATGTCGGAGGTCCTGGCAAAGTCCGTCAACGGGGCGGCCCCCCAGGGATTCTCCCAGGAGCTGGAGGAGATGCGCCAGACACTGACGCAGACGTCGGAGCGGCTTCAGCAAGGTCTGGAGGAGGAGGCCGCGGGGCGGAAAGAAGTGCTTAACGCCGTCGTCATCCTCACGGAGGCCATCACGGCCCTGAGGTCGCAGCGCGGGGCTCCCGTCAGGGCAGAGGCTCCCGCCACAGACCGCGCCGTTCTGGAGAAGGTGGAGCGCCTGTTCCAGGAGGCGGCCGACGCGGAACGCGCCGGGCGTCAGGCCATGCTGCAGCCCATCAAATCCGTGGCCGACGAGATGGTGACGATCCGGGGGCAGGTCGTCGAGATGTCGAACATGCTGCGTACCCTGAAGACCCAGGGCCTGGGCCAGACGATAGGAAAAACGATGATAGAGCAGATCCGCGCCCTCCTGGAGGAGGGGCCGTCGGGGAGGCGGAACGAGATGGCCGCGGCCCTGATGGAACTCTCCGGGGAGGTCGCCGACCTGGGGAAGAAGACGGGCGAGACCCT
>JAEEGY010000125.1 GCA_016280565.1 Fretibacterium sp. | reverse complement strand
GGGGTGGGGGTGCCAGGGCGGGGGGCTCCGCCGGCAGCGTCAGGATAACAATGACCGCCGGCACGTAGTAGAGGGCGTTCAGCACGGAGCTTGCCGCCAGGGCCGCCAGGGCCCAGACGATAGCAGGGCTGTCAAACGCCGCGAGGGTGAGGCTGAGCTTGGAGGCAAAGCCGGCAAAGGTGGGCAGCCCCATCATGGAGAACGCTCCGGCTATGAACCCCAGCCCTGCAGTGTGGTTGCCATAAAAGGAGCCTCTCAGTGCGTACAGGTCCTTGCTGTGTCCCGAGACGCTGCTCAGGCCTCCGGCGGCAGTGAAGATCATGGGCTTGACCGCCGCGTGAACAATGATGTGAAGGCACGCTGCCGCGAGGGCCGCGATCGTGTTCAGCCCGATCCCCAGGAAAATATAGCCCACCTGCGCCACGGAGGACCAGGCGATCATCCTCTTGATGTCCTTCTGGCTCATCGCGTGGACGGAGCCCATGATCATGGCACTGAGCCCCAGGACCAGAAGCGCGTTGTCCAGCCCCAGCCTCTCCACGACCTCAAGGCCATAGACCCGGCAAAAGATCTTGATGAGCAGCACGATGTGTCCCTTGAGCACCAGGCCGGACAAAATGGCGCTGGAAGCGTTGGTGGCGCTTCCGTGCGCGTCGGGGAGCCAGAAGGCAAAGGGATAGAGGGCGCTTTTAACGGCCAGCCCCGCCGTCATCAGGCAAAGGGCGAGGGCAAGGGGCAGCGTGTAGCGCTGGAATGCGGAGAGCATTTGGATCGAGGCGCGGATATTCTCCATCAGCAGGTGTCCCGTCAAATCGTAGATCAGGCAGATACCGATCAGCACCAGGCCGGAGCCCATCAGGCTCATCACCAGATAGCGCAGCGCGGCCCGTATGGTCTCTCCCTCTTCTTTGGCCGCGACGATGCCGCAGGCAGCGATGGTGGTGATCTCAATAAAGACGTAGGCCGTGAAAAGGTCGTTTGTGTAGGTCAGCGCCAAAAGCGAGCTCATCAGCAGGCAGATCAGGGCGTAGTAGAGAGGCTGCCGTTTTTGGGGAATATCCTCCGCTGTGGAGCCGGAGTTCCCCAGGATAGAGAGCCCCATGGAGACGCTGAACGCCAGCGACAAGACCGCCTCCAGCGGTCCGGCGCGCAGCTCGTTCCCCCATGGAGCGGGGAAGTGTCCCATCGCGTAGGTGAAGGTCTGGCCGGACCACACGGAGGCCAGCAGGAACGCGGACAGCCCCCCTATGACGACGACCACGGCGCAGACCACGCGCTCCGGGACCCGCCCCCGATTGGGCAGGATCGGCATCAGGATCGCCGCGACGATCCCCAGGAAGATACTGAGGAATGGGGTGTTGAACGCCAGCGGATTCATAACAGCCCCTCCTGCTCCAGCCGCTCCCGCATCTTCTCTGTGGCGGGGTCGGGGGAAGCTTCCTCCTCCGGCTCCGTGCCTCTGGTGCGGGTGAACGCCGCGTCAATGTCCAGCGTGCCGTAGTGCTTATAAAAACGCAGGGTGAGCGCCAGTGCGAAGGCCGTGACGCTGACGGAGACGACGATGCCCGTCAGGACAAGCCCCGCCGGGATGGGGTTGACGTAGGCCCCCGCGTGGGCCACCCATCTCCCCTCAGAGGCGGGAAGTAGGATGGGGGCGGCCCGTCGGGCCACGTAGCCCTTGGCAGCGAGAAAGAGGAAGCACGCCGAGTCCATAATGTTCAGCCCCAGGATCTTCTTGATGAGGTTCCTGTGAAACAGCAGGGTCGCCAGCCCAATGCCCGACAGAATGATCGCTGCCGCCTCGTAGTGGTTCAGTATCAACCGGCCCAGCATATCAGATCTCCCCCTCGCTGAAGAGCGCGTAAAAACTGTAAAGTGTTCCCGCGACCACCAGCCCCACGCAGATGTTCAAAGGCAGGATCAGGCCGCCGCTCAGGATATTTCCCACTTTGCCGGTGGGAATGCCGGACTCGATATGGTTAGCCCCGGAGAAGAACGACCAGCCCTTCATGACCGCGTAAGCCAGGAGGGCCCCGCTGCTGGACCTCACGAACGTCCGCTCCGAGAAAACGCGGTGCACCCGGTCAAAGCCATAGGCGTTGGCGCAAAGGATCAGCCCCGCGCTCAGGATGGCTCCCCCGGAGAATCCCCCGCCCGGTGAGAGGTGTCCTTCCACCACCACCGCACAGCCCAGAAGCAGGATGATAGGGATGGAGAGAGACGCGACGCCGCGCAGGATGGCGTCATCCCTTTGAACAGGTTTCAGAGCGGTCAGCCCTGAGTTTTGAACAGGTTTCAGGGCGGTTAGCCCTGAGTTTTGAACAGGTTTCAGGGCGGTCAGCCCTGAGTTTTGAACAAAACGGCACGGGGCCGTGCGGGACGAAGAATCGTCCGCCACGGTGCTCAGCAGCATGAGGACGCATACCGCCGCCGTGAAGAGCACCACCGATTCTCCAAAGGTGTCGAAGGCGCGGTAATCTAAAATCATGCCCGCCACGATGTTTTGAGCGCCGGTCTCCCGTCCTCCGCGCTCCACATAGCGCTGGACCACTTCGTTGTTCGCGGGGTTGCCGGGGTCCCCGAAGGGGGGAAGCTCCGCGACAGCCGCCAAAAGGACAAACACGAACAGCACGCAGGCGAGGATGCCGATCCCCACGTAGAGGGACGAAAACAGATCCCCTCCGTAGCTTTCAAGCCACAGCCGGCGGCGTTCCCGGATCGTCAGTTCATGAAAACGCGCCGAGTGCGCGGTGGGGGGCTTCAGGGTGAAGGGCAGGGGCGGCGGGGCCTCCGGCGGCATGCCCTCATTCTCCGGGCGCGGGCCGTTGCCCTCCACCCAGTCGCGGAACCCTTTAAAAAGGGACGTTAGTTTCTCAATCATGATGTTCCTCTTTCTTTTCTTGGCTGTGTCCAATGCGGTCCACCCGGCGAAGCGCCAGGAAGAAGAGGAGGCTGGTCACCCCTGCACCCACCGCTGCCTCCGTGATGGCGAGGTCCGGCGCCTGGAGCAGCACCCAGATCACCGCCATGATCAGGCTGTAGCTCATGAAGATGACGACGGCGTTCAGGAGGTCCCGGGCGCAGGAGACGAACACGGCGCAGACGATGAGAAAGATCAACAGGAGCCATTCAACGGCGAAGAGTGAGTTCCCTGTGGAGGCGACCATGTCAGTTTTCCTCATTGGGTGTGGTGAGAGCCATTTCCCGAAGTTTGCCCTGTCCGTCGATCTCCATGAGGTCGCAGGACTGCGCCAGGTGCGGCTGGGTCCGAACTTCCGCGTGGACGATGAGGTGACTGGCCACGGGGCTGCTCAGCCAAAGGAAAAGGATCGTCAGCAGCAGCTTCAGCGAGAGGCCGTTCCAGCCCGACAGCACCACAAGTCCCAGCAGCACCAGGAGCGCCCCCAGCGTGTCGCACGCCGCGGCGGCGTGGACGCGGTTCAGCATCGTGCTGAAACGATAGACCCCCAGCAGCGCGGCTCCCAGCGCCAGGAGCCCCGGCAAGATCAAAACAGCAGCAAGGACAAGACGGATCATGGTTCTACCTCCCGCGTGAGCACAATGACGGACAGGAAATTGAGCACGGCATAGACGAGACAGATATCGATGAGGTAGGCCTCCTTAAGGATGAAGGACAGGAGCGCGATGAGCACGATGACCTTTGTCCCTACGATGTTGACCGCGATGACACGGTCCGTGAGCCGTGGCCCCAGCGCAGCGCGAAAAAGGCAGAGAAAAAGCGCGGCAGAAAGGAAAGCGGCGCTTCCCCAAAGCAAAATTTGACGGATCGAATCAGGCATGGGCGCTCTCCTCCATATTGGGCCGCTCGCGGCGTGGGCCTGGCTCCTCCATCTGCAAAAGACGGCGTTCAAACTCCGAGTCCGCCAGACCCTCCGCCATCTCGCGGGTAAGCGCGTGAACAAGGAGTTCTTCCCCTTCCAGCGCAACAGTGACGGTCCCCGGTGTCAGGGTGATGGAGTTCGCCAGGGCCACCCGCGCAGCGTGGGTTTTGAGCTTTGTGCGGACGCGGACCAGACAGGGCTCCACCTCGATTTTCGGGGCCAGGATCAGCCGAATGACCCCGAGGTTCGCCTTCACGATCGCACAGATCAGGGTCCCGGCGTACAGGAGTGCGCCGGGCAGGAGACGGACCAGCGTTGGGAGACTGGATGGAAAACGAACATTCAGGGTCCGGCGGCCGTCGACAAGCGGGCGCATCCGTGCGCCGTCGCCGGCACTAACGCT
>JAEEGY010000124.1 GCA_016280565.1 Fretibacterium sp. | reverse complement strand
TGCTGAGCCAGCTGATAAAGACAGCTACACCGAACAGCATCAACACAAGGCTGAATCCAACGTAAAGTTTTCCGGAGATCTTCAAATTTTTCAACATCTTATACTCTCCTCACTTCAAGTTTTTGCCCCGCGGCCCTTGCGTGCGCCAAGGGACATTAACACCTTTGCTGATTATTATAGCGTATAGCGGAAAAAATTTCAGCTCCGCAACATAGGATAAGGAAACGCCGCTCACTCCTGTGGTTTCAGCCCCTTCCAAGCCATGAGCCACGACAGGGCCGCGAAGGTCTTGGAGTCCCGGATGCGCCCCTCCGAGAAAAGCCGGGGCACCTCCGCAAGGGGGACCTCCACTGTGGAGACGTCCTCGTCGTCGTCCTGAGGCAACGCAGAGGCGGTCAGCCCCTCTGCCAGGAAGAGCGTCATGAACTCCGTGCAGAATCCCGGCGTGGCGTAGCAGCCCCCGATCCGGGTCAGCTTTTCCGGTTTGACACCCAGCTCCTCCTGCATCTCGCGCACGGCGGTCTCGCGGGGGTCTTCCCCCTTCTCGATCATCCCGGCGCAGATCTCCAACATCTCCTCGTCCACGGCGTAACGGTACTGCCGGACAAGGAGCACGCTCTCCCGGTCCGTCACGGCCAGCATTCCCACCGCGTGCTTGTGCTCCACGACCTCGCGTACCGCCGTCCGCCCGCTGGGCATCAGCACGTCGTCCACCCTGAGGCTCAGTATCCTTCCATCATAAAGACGGCGGCTGACAGCCTGACGTTCGCCGCCCTTTTGCTCCTCAGCCATGACAACACCCCTTCACTTTTTATAACTACTCCTTATTATAACTCAGCAAAATGACCTGGCAAACCCCGCGCCCCTGAGCCCTGTGGATATCAAATTAACCTATCCCCGGCGGCGAGCCTCAATCCTCGCACCCAGTCTGAGGCCCTCATCCGGCGCTTGCCCGGTGCCTGGACCTCGAGCAGGCGAAGTGCTCCTGTCCCGCAGGCCACAACGGGCCCCTCCGCGTCAAGACCCAAAATCGTCCCCGGTGTCCCCTCTGGTGTGTCCGCCAACGCGGTCCGCCACAGCTTCAGCCGTCCGCCTTCTTTCAAAGGAAGAAAAGCCCCGCCGGACATATCCAGGGCCCGGACCACGTTATGTATCTTCTGGGCCGGTTTATCCCATGTGACCTCGAACTCCTCGCGGTCAAGCTTCGCTGCGCAGGTCGCGTTGGCGTGTTCCTGTTCCGTGAAGGTCGCCGTTCCCTTCGACAGGGCCATCAGCCCCGCCGCGGCGATCTCCGAGCCCAGGGCGCTCAGAGCCCCGTACAAGTCCGAGGCCGTAGCGTCCGGCCCCACCGGCAGTTTGGCCTGACGGAGCACCGGCCCCGCGTCCATCTCCGGCACGAGGCGGAAGACCGTCACGCCCGTCTCCTCGTCGCCGTTCATCAGGGCACGCTGGATGGGGGCCGCGCCGCGCCAGCGCGGCAGGAGCGAGGGGTGGATGTTCAGGCAGCCCCACCGCGGCGTGCTCAAAAAGGGCTCGCGGATGATCTGTCCAAAATCGATCACGAAGACCGCGTCCGGGGGAGAGGCCTGAAGGGAGGCCAGCAGCTCCTCGTTCTGAGAGAGGCGGCCTGTGCGTTCCACGGGAAGTCCCAGCCGGGCGGCGCACGCCTCCACAGGGGAGGGGGTCTCCTTCATGCCGCGTCCCGAGCGGGTGGGCATGCCTGTGATGATGCGCGTCAAACGGCAGCCCTCCTCTGGCCGGAGAAGCCGGTCAAGATGCTCCAGGCAGAGGGCAGCGAAGGGCCCCTCGCCCACAAACCAGAAGGGCATCACCGCCGCCTCGACGCGCGCGGTGGCTCCGCGCTGGTGCCCCGCGTTTGCTTCATCATCTTTTTGCGTATGGCCCCGCGCTTGAGGGGCGTGAGGTAGTCGATGAAGAGGTGCCCGTCCAGATGGTCCATCTCGTGCAGGAACGCGCGCGCCACGAAGCCCTCCGCCTCAAGAACGTGCGTTTGTCCGTCCAGGCCCTGAGTCTCGATCCTGACCCACTCCGGGCGCTTCACCATGGCGTAAATACCGGGGAAGCTCAAGCAACCCTCCTCTGCCTCCAGCTCCCCCCGTTTCTCCAAAACGCGGGGATTGATGAGGGTGTAGCTCTTGCCCTCGTACTCCACCACGGCGATCTTCTTGAGCACGCCGACCTGCGGGGCGGCAAGCCCCACTCCGTCGTGAGCCCGCATTGCCGCGTATAGTTTTTCCACGAAACCGGCCAGATCCTCGTCAAAAGCCGTTACGGGCTCCGTAGGCTTCTTCAGGATGGGGTCCGGGTAGCGGAGAATCTCCAGCTCGATCCCCAAAAGCTCCCTCCCGCTCAGCGGTTGCGGGGTATTTCTCTGATCCATGTACAAGCCGCCTTTCTGCCAGATGGCGAAGGTCCAAAATTATTGTACTCCAAAATGAGAATGGATAACAGGTATTCGTGGTAAAATAAGGTATCTGAGCGGTCTGGCTGGAGAACCCCGGTCAGGCTATTGGGATGTTTGCAGCGTCGGAGAGGAGTTATTCAATGCCGGAGGAGAACAATAAGGAAGGACTCACCTCAGCAGAAACCCCGCCTGAGGGCATGGAGCAGCTGACGGGAGGACGAGTCATCCCCCTGCCCCTCGTGGGCGAGATCAAGGACAGTTACCTGAACTACGCGATGAGCGTCATCATCGGCCGGGCTCTGCCGGACGCGCGGGATGGGTTGAAGCCCGTCCAGCGCCGCGTTCTGTACGCCATGTCCGAGCTGGGCCTGCGCCACAACACGGCCTATAAAAAATCCGCCCGTATCGTCGGTGAGACGATGGGTAAGTACCACCCCCACGGCGACGCCTCCATCTACGACACAATGGTGCGTCTGGCCCAGGACTGGAACCTGCGTTACTGCCTGGTGGACGGGCAGGGCAACTTCGGCTCCGTGGACGGGGACAGCGCGGCGGCCATGCGCTACACCGAGGCCCGGCTCCACACGCTGGGCGAGCTGATGCTGGCCGATATCGACGAGGACACGGTGGAGTGGGGCCCCAACTTCGACGAGTCCCTGAAGGAGCCGCTGTCCCTGCCGTCGGTGCTGCCGAACCTGCTGGTCAACGGCAGCACGGGCATCGCCGTCGGCATGGCGACGAACATCCCCCCGCACAACCTGCGGGAGGTGGTGGACGTCCTCTGCTGGCTGCTCAAGACGGAGACCCCTCCGGAAGAAGCCAGCCTGGCGGACATCATGGCGCGTCTGCCGGGACCGGACTTCCCCACGGGCGGCCTGATCCTGGGCCGTCAGGGAATCTATGACGCTTACAGCACGGGCCGGGGCAAGATCATCCTCCGGGGGCGGATGCACGTCGAGGAGGGCAAACGCGGCCGCTCCAGCGTCATCGTCACGGAGATCCCCTACGCGGTGAACAAGACCACGCTCATCGAGACGATGGTGCTGGCCGTGCAGAACAAGGAGATCGACGGCGTCTCGGATATCCGGGACGAATCGGACCGCAACGGGATGCGCATCGTGTTGGACCTGGCGCGTGACGCGGACCCGGAGCTGGTGATGCGCCAGCTCTATCGCCGCACGCAGCTCCAGACCACCTTTGGCGTCATCAACCTTGCGCTGGACAACAAGCACCCCCGCGTGCTGCCCATTTCGGGGCTGCTGGGCCTCTTCCTGGACTACCGCCGCGAGGTGGTGCGCCGCCGGACGGAGTTCCGCCTTCGTCAGGCCCAGGCCCGCGAACATATCGTCGAAGGGCTGGTGAAGGCCCTTGACATCATCGAGCAGGTCATTCAGCTCATCCGCTCCTCCAAGTCCGGACAGGAGGCCAAGGAGGGGCTGGTCTCTCAGTTGGGCTTCTCCGAGGTCCAGGCCCAGGCCATTCTGGAGATGCGCCTTCAGCGCCTCACCGGCCTTGAGCGCGAGAAGCTGGACGAGGAACTGAAACAGCTTTTGGCGGACATCGCATCCTACAACCGCATCCTCAGCGACCACAGGGTGCTGGACGGCGTCATCCACGACGAACTGAAGGAGCTGGGCGAGAAGTTTGGTGACGACCGCCGCACGGAGATCATCGACAACTATCAGGAGTCGGCCGACGAGGACCTGATCCCGGAGAGCGACATCGTGGTCACCCTGTCTCAGGATGGGTTCCTGAAGCGGCAGGACCTGGAGAGCTACACGCTCCAGGGGCGCGGCGGCAAGGGGCGCAAGGGGGCGTCCGTGCAGGAGGACGACAGCATCGCCACGGTCTGCGTCACTCACACGCACCATGACCTCTACTTCTTCACCACCCATGGCCGCGTCATGTCCATCAAGGGCTTCTCCATCCCGGAGACGCGGACGGGCAAGGGCAAGCTGGTTTCTCGCATCCTTCCCATGGAGGAGGGGGAGAGGGTAGTGACACTTGCCCCCGGTGGAGCAACGGGCTGGAAGTATGCCTTCTTCCTCACGAAGGGCGGCATTGCCAAGCGCGTCGAGGTGTCCGAGCTGGTGGACTCCAGCCGCCCGCGGCGCATCATCACCCTGGACGAGGGGGACGAGATCGCCCAGGTGCGCCTGACGACCGGCAAGGACGACCTGCTGCTGATGACAGCGGAGGCGAAGGCCCTGCGCGTTGCCGAGGAGGAGTTCCGCCCCATGGGGAGGAGCGCCCGCGGGGTCCGTGCCATGGCCCTCTCAGCGAATGACCACATCATCAGCTGCGACGTGGTGAGCCCCGACAGCGATATCCTGATTTTGAGCGAGCGGGGATTCGGCAAACGGACGGATTTTGACGAGTTCACGCCCCATCACCGCGCCACCGGCGGCGTGCGGGCCATGAACGTCACCGCCAAGACGGGGCGTCTTGTGGGTTGCTACACGGTGCGGCCCCAGGATGAGATCATCGCCATCACCTCCCGGGGACGCATGATCCGCGTGGCCGTGAGCGACCTTCCCAAGTTTGGCCGGACCTCAATGGGCAACATCACGGTCCGCCTGGACGAGGGGGACCTGGTGGCGGACTGCAGCATCGTCCGGGCGGCGCAAAACGAGCCAAAGGACGCAGAGGAGACGCCGGCGGACACGACGGGGCGACTTCCCTTTGATCCCCTCGAGGGCACAGGCGAGCCCCCGGCGGATGAAGAGCCCCTGATCGGGACGGAGGAGTAAAATATGCGTTTTGCCAGAGACGGGATCCCTACGATTGCCTTCCTCGTGTTGGCGACGGCGGCCTTTGCCTTCATCTCCCCCGTGCCTGCGGTGGTGATGGGGGCCCTGACGGCGCTGGTGCTGTGGTTTTATCGAGACCCGGACCGCGCCACGCCGGAGCAGGAGGGGGGCTTCTTCTCTCCCGCGGACGGGAAGGTGGTGGAGATCACCGAGGCGGCGTATCCCATCACAGGCCCAATCCCGGAGGGCTCGGGGTGGCAGCTTTCCTCTGAGTCTAAAGCCATAAAGGTGGGCATCTTCATGAACCTCTTCAGCGTCCACGTGAACCGCGCGCCCTGCGCGGGGACGGTGGACTACCTGGAGTACATTCCGGGGAAGAAGGTCGCGGCCTTTGCCCCCAAGGCGTCGGAGATCAACGAGCGGCACCTCGTGGGGCTCTCCACGGCCTGGGGCCCCGTTCTGATGGTGCAGATTGCGGGGCTGGTGGCGCGCCGCATCGTCTGCCGCCTGACGCGGGGCGAAACCCTGGAGGCCGGGCAGCGCTACGGAATGATCAAGCTGGGCTCGCGGGTTGACGTCTATCTGCCCAGGGATGTGAAATTAGCCATTAAAATGGGAGATCAGGTCTATGCCGGGGTCTCCCTCCTGGGAGCTATCGAGAGATAAAATCTGTAGTGGCGGTGGCGTGGTATAATAGGGCCAGCCCGTACCACGAGGGCACGTGAGAGGGAGCTAGACCCTATCGGAGCTAAGAAGTTACGAGGTAATGCTTCCGGTTCCTAACGAGTGTACCTATCCCATAACATCAGGATGAGGCGCACAAGCCAGAAAAGAGCAGCGGCGTATAGATCAACCCTGGCCGGTTCATCACGCCGCTGCTTCTGTTTGGAGCGCTTCTGCACTTGCATTGCGCCACCTCCCATCTGCGGGGCGGACTCTCCGTTTTCGGTAAGCCCCTGCATCTCACCCGGAGCCCTCTCTAATCTTCATTTTATCACAGAAAAAAACGCCCCCCTTGCGGGGGGGCTTGCACTTAACAGGCTCGGCGCCAGGCCTACGCGCCTACTTCCTTCTACACGCTATCAGCCCGGCGAGGGCAAGGAGCGTCACTCCGCCCAGCCCCGCGTTGCACCCGCCGCTGCCCTTGTTGCTCGTCGGGACGGTGGGGTCCTCATTCCCGCCGCTGGTCTCCACCGACAGGATGACCGGCTCGTAGTCATATTCCTTATCCATGTAGGCGGCAACGCTCACCGCCCGGCTTTCGGGCACTGTCTTTGTCTCCTTCCCCGTCGCCGTGTCGATGAACACCGCGTCATCCTCTGCCGCTGCGGCCCGCACGCCCGTTATCCTTGGGGATTTGTTCCCAACCCAGATCAGGCGTTCTCCCACCTTCATCTCGGCGGGCAGGGGCAGGGCAAAGGTGAAAACCCCCGTCGCTTTCGGCTTCATGCAGAGCAGAACATAGACAAAACTTATGCTTTCTCCCGTGTCCAGGCTGTCCTGCGCCTGGGTCACGGACTGCTGGGCAACCTCGGTTTTCTGCTCCTCCGTGCGGGTGTCGGTCTGGTCCATTTCGTCCGAGACGGAGCGGAGGGGGAAACTCTTCCACAGGCTGGCCAGCGCGTCCCGGATGTCCTCTGAGGTCAGCGATGTCACCACAACCGGTTCTGTGTAAGCGCCCGCCCGGATCGGCTTTCCGTTCCCCGCGCCACCCGAGACGCCCTTGACCTCATCAATCTGCTTCGGGTCCGCGTCGTTCTTTTTCGGGTCCTTCAGGTCTGGTTCGGCGTCCTTGTTTCCGCCTGCGTTTTTGCTGTCGTCCGGGGTGTCCGGGTCGGCCTTGGCGGGGTTGACCGGGTCGGGGGTGTCGGGGTTGACCGGGTCGGGGGTGTCCGGGTTGACCGGGTCGGGGGTGTCCGGGTTGACCGGGTCGGGGTTGTCCGGGTTGACCGGGTCGGGGGTGTCCGGGTTGACCGGGTCGGGGTTGACCGGGTTGACCGGACCGGGGTTGACCGGGTCAACCGGGTTGACCGGATCGGGCTTGGCCTCTCCGATCGTCCCCGTCATCGTTTTCTCCGCAGAGTACGCGCCGTAGCGGGCCGTGACCTTGACGCTGAACGTTCCCTCCGCGCTGGGCGTGCCGGTCAGGGTCCTGTTCACGCTGTTGTAGGTCAGCCAGGCGGGCGTCGTGACCGTCACGTCCGTGCTGGCAGGGGTTACTTCAAGGCTTGCCTTGTAGTCCTTGCCCAACGTGGCGGCCGGCAGAACGTCCGGCGAGATGGAGATCGCGACGTACTCGATGGCACCGATGTCCGGCTTGCCGTCACGCGGCGTGCCGAGCTGGTCGGTGGCCAGAGCCGCCAGCGCGACCTCGCTCATGCTGGATAAGTTCAAATTCCGTATCTGGCTGGCCGTGAGGCCATTGTCGATGAGGCCACTGGTAATCGGATCACCCTTGTCCGCCGCCTTCAGCCGGAACACCGTGTACTTCACGCCGTCCACCGTGATGTCCTCGGAGACATGCCCGCTCCAGTCCAGGTCCTCGACGCAGCCCTGTCCCCATGATTTTTTCTTATTCTCCGTATAGTTCCCTGTATCACTAGTACTATCATAAACATAAGTCAGCTCCACGATTTTGTCCGCGCTGTACGCGCAGTTGTAGAGGTTCAAGGTCGGGGCTCCATTATTATCTTCGGCAAGTGCGATGTAGTTACCTTTGTTGTTCCAGAAGACCGTGTTGACGGCGTTGAGTGTGCCGCCCACACAATACACCTCAGCGCCATAGTCGTCGGCCGTGTTGCCGGCGAATGTGCAGTTGATCACAGTCGCGGTAGCTTTTTCACCAACAAACATCCCGCCGCCGT
>JAEEGY010000123.1 GCA_016280565.1 Fretibacterium sp. | reverse complement strand
TGTTATACTTAGAATGAAGGGAGAAGATGATGGAAGAGCAGTATGAGATTGTCCATTACGAGGAAAATGGGCACGATATTTATCAGGAATGGCTTGATAGTTTGCGGGATTTGCGCGGACGCTCTGCAATCATCAGGGCTGTGAAGCGTGCTGAAAAAGGTAATTTCGGCGTGCATCGTTTTTGTCGGGATGATGTTTGGGAGCTTGTTCTTGACACTGGGCCAGGTTATCGAGTTTATTATTCACAGGTGGGGTGTGTCTTGGTCTTGTTGCTATGCGCAGGGTCCAAGAGGACGCAGAATCGAGATATTGAGAAAGCTACTGAATATTTGAAGAGATATAAGGAGGTATACGGACATGATAGTATCCACCATTAGCAATGACGAGGCTACAATACGGAGCTTCATGCGCAACCCGGAGTTTGCGGAGTATTTAATGAAGGAAGTTATTGCCGACGGAGACATTAGCGAAATCCGTGAGTTCAAAGCTTTAGTTGACGAGGCCCGCGCCCGTGCCCGTGAGTTGGAGGTAGTGGAGGCGTAGGGACGGGGGGAGTACGCCGCTCCGTTTGCGAAATAGAGACCCCGCTTGCGAGCGGGGTCTTTGCCTGTTAAAAACCCTGGCACAGCGTCCCGGCGGCCGGGGCGCGCCAGGCCTGCCCCAAGGCCGCTACCTTGCCGGGAGGGGCAAATTGGTTATAATGGAATAAGTTTGTCCTTGAAAAAACAGCGCGTTCTTCCGGCGGTGGGGTAAAATAAAGAGGAGAAGTTTTAGGTGAGAGGTGAGGGCTCTTGGACGATTTTGCCGAAGGACAGCCAGTCTCCGCAGGGGGAGGAACGCCCTATGGGGGACGGCAGTCTGTCCCCGGGTGGGGAGAAGCCCCCAACGGGGAAAGGTTGGGGATCTACGCAGCAAGCCGGCTGACCGCGCGGCTTCCCGGTTTGATCTTCCGGGAACAGCGCAGCGGCGACACGGGGCTGAATGCCCACCTGGAGGTCGTGGAGGAATACCCCAGGATGGGGAAGGTGGTCGGCCTTCAGGTCCGCTCGGATAGCGGGAGCGAGATCGAGCGCACGGCGCGCGGCTACGTCTGTCGCGGGGAGATGGCCCATGTCGCCTATTGGCTGCAGCACTCCCTGCCAGTGATCGTCATGGTCTATGAGCAGGGGCAGGATCATCTGCTGTGGGAGGCAGTGAGCCCGGAGACGATCGAGATATCGGGTCAGCATTGGGAGCTCCTCGTGCCCTATGACCAGGTTTATGGCGAGGAGCCGTCGGGAGGCTCGCAGAGTGGGGCCGTGGAACGCATCGCGGAACTCTCCTGCTACAGTCCCTACCTGGCGCGCCTGGCCCTGGACCGGCCATGGATGCAGATCATTGAGATGGGGCGCGGCATCCTGCTGGAGATGGACGAGTGGCTGAATCAGCCCTCAGAGAGGGGAAGCCTGCGGCTTTCCGTCCTGGGGGAGAACGGGGAGAGGGAGTCGGTCTACGAGTGGCCATTCCAGACGAACCCGGATATGCCGCACGTTTTTCGCCTGCCGTCGCTCTTCCCCTGGGCTAATATTGAGGTGGATTCCGCCTTCTATCGGGAAAAGATGGGAGGGGAGTCGCTTCCAGACTCTCTCGCTCCCTGGACGGTGGAGGCAGGGGAGATCGCGCGGTTCCGGCTCCGGCTCTCGCTGAACGACCTGGGCCGCTCCTTCCTGACGACGGAGCAGTTCCTCCGGCGGGGGGAGTTCCCGCTGATGGAGCTTTCCGGCAGCCTGGGCGCGGAGTACGAAAAGGGCCTCAAGTTTCAGCTTTATAAAAGGCAGTGAGCGTTTTTTTGTTCCCATTGTTTTTACCTTTGAGGGAGGTGTGTGTTGTTGGCAAAATTTAAGGTCGATGTCAACGGCGCGTGGTGCAAGGGATGTTCCCTCTGCATCGGGGTCTGTCCCAAGTCCGTGCTGGATTTGACGGACCGGCTGAAGGCGGAGGCGGTTCGTCAGGGGGACTGCATTGGCTGCCGGCAGTGTGAGAACATCTGCCCGGATCTCGCCATCACGGTGAAGGAGGACGGCAATGGCTAATTCTGTAGCGTTTTGGCAGGGAAACACGGCCATGGCGCACGGGGCGCTGGCCGCGGGCTGCAACTTCTTTGGGGGCTATCCCATCACGCCCTCCACGGAGATTGCCGAGGTCATGGCTGAGGAGCTGCCCAAGAAGGGCGGGCACTTCATGCAGATGGAGGACGAGATCGGCGGCATCGCGGCGGCCATCGGCGCGTCCATCGCGGGGGCCAAGGCTCTGACTGCGACCTCCGGCCCCGGTTTCTCCCTGAAGCAGGAGAACCTGGGCCTGGCGTACATCGCGGAGATCCCCATCGTCGTGGTGGACGTCATGCGCGGCGGCCCCTCCACGGGAACGCCGACGAAGATCTCCCAGGGCGACGTGATGCAGGCCCGGTGGGGCACCCACGGTGACCACGCGACCATTTGCTACTCGCCGTCCTCCGTCCAGGAGTGCTACGACCTGGCGATCAAGGCGTTCAACAACGCCGAGAGGTTCCGCCAGCCGGTGATCATCCTGGGCGACGAGGTGGTGGGCCACATGCGGGAGAAGGTCGTCACAAAGGACCCTTCGGAGCTGAAGCTCGTGAACCGTGTGAAGCCCAGCGTCAAGCCGGAGGAGTTCACGCCGTACAAGCCGAACCCCACCACGGGCGTGCCGGAGATGGCGGCCTTTGGCGACGGCTACTCCTGGCACGTGACGGGCCTGACCACCAACGAGTGGGGCTTCCCCACCAACGACAACGCGGAGATCGAGAAGAAGAACCTCCGCCTGATGAGCAAGGTGGACCGCGCCCGGGACGAGATCGTCGAGTACGAGGCCGAGAGCATGGACGGCGCCAGCGTCGTCGTCGTGGCCTACGGCAGCGTGGGACGCTCTGCGCTGCGGGCCGTGCGTGACGCCCGCAAGGAGGGCATCGCGGCGGGCTTCTTCCGGCCCATCACGCTGTGGCCCTTCCCGGACAAGGAGCTCCTGAAGGCCGCCCTGGGCGCTAAAACGGTGATCGTGCCGGAGCTGAACTGCGGCCAGATGGTGCTGGAGGTGGAGCGCGCCTTCAAGGGGCGCAGCGACGTCCAGCCGCTGAACCTGGTGAACGGGGAGCTGTTCAAGCCCTCCGAGATCTTCAAGAAAATCAAGGAGGTGGCCTGAAATGCCGAGCCCTGAGGTTATGAAGTGGGTGCGGACGCGGTTCATGCCGCACATCTGGTGCCCCGGCTGTGGTCACGGCGTCATCATGCACTCGCTGATCCGGGCGCTGGTCTCGCTGGGCGCGGACCCCAGGAGCACGGTGGTCGCGTCGGGTATTGGCTGCTCCAGCCGCATGGCGGGCTACATCAACGCCTGCACGCTGCACTCGACGCATGGGCGCTCCCTGGCCTTTGCCACGGGGATCAAGATGCACAAGCCGGAGCTGACCGTCGTGAACGTCATGGGGGACGGGGACTGCACGGCCATTGGCGGCAACCACTTCATCCACGCCTGCCGCCGCAACATCGACATCACCGCCATCGTCTTGAACAACAACATCTACGGCATGACGGGCGGCCAGGCCAGCCCCACGACGCCCTTTGGCGCGTTCGCAACGACGACGCCCTACGGCGCCATTGACCCGACCTTCGACATCTGCAAGCTGGCGGAGGGCGCCGGCGCGTCCTACGTGGCGCGGACGACCATCGCCAACCCCAGGCAGGCGGAGCAGTTCATTGCCAACGGGATCAAAAACAAGGGCTTCTCGGTGATCGAGATCGTGACGCACTGCCACACGCAGTTTGGCCGCAAGAACAACCGCCGTCTGCCCATTGAGAACTACAAGTTCTTCAAGGAGAACTCCATCCCGCTGGCCGTGGCGAAGGACAAGAGCCCGGAGGAGCTGGCCGGAAAGATCATCTGCGGCGAGTTCGTGACCAGCCCGAAGCCGGAGTACACGGCGCAGTACAAGAAGTTCGTCATTGACAAGGCGCAGGGGAAGGGGGAATAGGCATGGCTGAGCGTTTCGAGATCCGCATCGCCGGTTCCGGCGGACAGGGCGTTATCCTGGCGACAGAGCTGATCGGCCAGGCTATCACGTACCATGAAGAAGGGCTCTACGTTGTGCAGTCTCAGGCCTACGGGCCGGAGGCGCGCGGCGGCAAGTCCAAGGCGGAGGTCGTCATCTCCCGCGAGCCCATCGACTACCCCAAGGTCATCGCGCCGAGCCTGCAGGTCATCCTGACCCAGGCGGCGGCGGACGAGTTCGCGCCGGACACGCTGCCCGGCGGGCGCATCGTGTATGATGACTTCTTTGTGACGGACATCCCCGGCACGAACACGTGTGGGGGAGAGGGGCATGGAAACATCGACGCGCGGATCTACTCCATTCCCATCGTGCGGACAGCGCGGGACAAGCTGGGACGCGAGATCGTCACCAACATGGTGGCCCTGGGCTGCGTGGGGCGCGTGCTGGAGCTGGAGAAGATCGCTACTCCGGACTCCTTCCGCAAGGTCATCGCGGCGCACTTCCCAGTCCAGAAGATCGCGGACCTGAACATCGCGGCCTTCGACGCGGGGTACGAGGAGTTCAAGAACTGCCCCATGCCAGACTGAGGGACAATAAAAATAAAGACGGGGACCCCGCGGGGCCCCTGTCTTTTTATCGTTGTTTCCCTTAAAGATTATGCCATTTCTTCGTCTTGAAGAAGCGGTCCAGCGAGGCCAGGAGGTCCTCCTTGTTCATGGACTTGAGAAGGTAACCGTTCGGCATGAGGTGCATGACGCTCATCACGCTGTCGCGGTCGCTCTTGCCCGTGAGGAAGATTACAGGGATATTTGCGAACATCGGCTCGCTGCGCAGCGCCTCCAGCACCTGCGGGCCGGTCATGACAGGCATATCGTAATCCAGCAGAATGAGGTCTGCCTTATGCTCCGCCAGGTAGCGGATGGCCTGCATTCCCGAACGTGCCACCGCGACGGAGTACTTCCCACCCAGCCAGCCCTTCACCGTCTGCAAAAACGAAAAGTCGTCGTCCACCACAAGGATCTGTTTCTGGGAGTTGGGGTCCTCCTCCGCGCTGAGCATCGCGGTGAGCTTCGCGGCGAGGACCTTGACGTCAAAGGGCCGGGTGAACTTGTGCGTGATCACTTCCCTGGGAATGCTGTCCGCGACCTTCGCTGATTCTATAATGTCTGTGACCTTCTCTAATTCTTTATCGTACCCCACAACGCACAGCGGTTTATCCGCTTCGTAACATACATCCTTCAAATACTCCAGGAAATCCTGGGCATCATACACAAAGTCTCCCGTGAAAAGCACAAAAATACTCACGTCGTCCTTTTCCAGCTCGATCTGTTTTGCGGCCGGCTCGACGACGGCGGTTTCGAGCCCCGCCTCCTTCAGAAGGACAGCCAGCCGTTCGACTATCATCGCGGGACCCTGGTTGATGAGTAAAATCTTCCCTGCCATATCCGTACCTCCAAAAACTACGAGAGAATCTCGTTTATGCGGTCCCAGTCGAGGCTGCTTACCGCGCGGCGAAGCTGCTCCACACGCTCCCGATCGTACTCGGGGAGGTGGAATTCGCTCAGGCGGTCCAGCACGTAGTTTACGCTGTCGGGGTCGAGACCCGCCGCAAACTCGCGGATGGAATCATACGCATCGCGCAGTTCCTTTTCGGAAATGGGCGGAAGGTCTTCCTCGTTCCGCTCCTTCCCGGCAGAAGTATACAACGGAGAGAGCGCCATGCCCAGTGCGCGGTAGCGTGCCAGGAGGCTGCCCAGTTCCGCGTCCAACGCCGCGGTATCTCCCGCCTTCCCGGCAAACTCC
>JAEEGY010000122.1 GCA_016280565.1 Fretibacterium sp. | reverse complement strand
CCCCTCCCCCCACGTGGCTCTACAGGACGGCAATGGTGGCTTTTCTGGCTCTGAACTTTTACCTGGGGCTCTTCTGTGTTCCGCTTTCACGACTGCTTGAGAGAGGAGTGAGGGTGTTTGGTTAAGGTTGCATCTGATATTTTTAACCGGCCCATTCGGAGGTGTTTGTCATGACAGAGTTTTCATCCTTCTTACCCACGCTGTCCTTCCTGCCGGTCCTCTTCCCCATCGTCGCCGGGATCGCGCTGCTGTTTCTGCCCACAGACCGGGGGACTGGCCTGCGGCATGCCTGCGTTGGGCTCGCGACGCTGCTGAACGCGGCCCTGACCGTGGCTCTGACCATCCTCACGAAAGGGGAGCTCCTCACCCTCTGCCGCGTGACGGACACGCTCAGCATCGCCTTCCGTATGGATATGCTGGCCCGCGTGTTCTCTGTGCTGGTCTCAATCATCTGGCCGCTTGTGACCTTCTATTCCTTTGAGTATTTGCGGAAGTCCCCGCCGGAGGGCCGCTTCTTCGCCTTCTTCCTCTCCACTTACGGCATCCTGATCGGCGTTGCCTGCGCTGCCAACCTCCTGACGCTCTACCTGTTCTACGAGCTCATGACGTTCATGACGCTGCCGCTGGTGATGCACTCCCAGCAAAAGGAGGCCATTCGCGCCACGGTGAAGTACCTGTTCTACTCGCTGGCCGGGGCGGCCATGGCGCTGGGGGGCTTCTTCTTCTTCCATGTTTATGGCGTTTCGATGGACTTCACGCCGGGGGGTGTGCTGGACATGGCGAAGGTGGCCGGGAACCGCGACACGATCCTGGCGGTGACGTTCCTGACCCTGCTGGGCTTTGGAGCGAAGGCCGGCGTGGTTCCTCTCCACGCCTGGCTGCCCACCGCCCATCCCGTCGCCCCCAGCCCGGCCAGCGCCGTCCTCTCCGGCCTCATCACCAAGGCCGGTATCATCGCGATGCTCCGCGTTGTCTATTTCCTTGCGGGGCCGGACTTCCTCCGGGGCACCTGGGTACAGAAGGCCATGATCTGTCTGGCGCTCCTCACCATCTTCGTGGGCTCCATGATGGCCTACGTTGAAAAGCACTTCAAGAGACGCATTGCCTGGTCCACCGTCAGTCAGGTCTCCTACATCGTCTTCGCGATGATGCTGCTGACGCCGGAGGGCCTGACCGGCGCACTGCTCCAGATCGTGGCGCACGCCATGGCCAAGAGCTGCCTCTTCCTCTGCGCGGGCGTCGTCATCTACTTCACGCTCCAGGGGAGCAACTATCACTATGCCGACCAGCTCCAGGGCGTGGGCAAGGAGCTTCCCCTCACCATGAGCTGCTTTGCCGCCGCCTCCCTCTCCATCGTTGGGCTCCCCGTAACAGGGGGCTTTGTGGCCAAGTGGTACATCGCGTCGGGGGCACTGACGCCGGAGCTGGGCTGGTTTGGGGTGGCGGGCATTGCCATTCTGATGATCAGCGCGCTCCTGACGGCGGGTTATCTGCTGCCCATCGTCATTGACGCGTTCTTCCCCGGCGAAGGATACGACTGCTCGGCGGTGGTCCCCGTCCGCCTGCCCATGAAGGTCTGGCTGCCGCTGCTCCTGCTCAGCACGGGAGCGGTGCTGGCGGGGCTGTTCGCCGCCCCCCTGATACGCTGCTTTGGCCCCCTTGTCGGGATAGTCTCTCAGGGATAGGAAGGCTTTACGATGTCCGAGAAGCTGCTGCTGCTCCCCATCCTGTTCCCGGCATTCGCGGCACTGGTGTTTGCCGTGTCCGCCCTTCCCAGCAGCCAGACGCGATTCTGGCGGGACTTTGCCATTGAGTCTGCCGTGCTGGTAAACTCCGCGCTGCTCCTGTTCTTTGTGTGGAAAGCCCCGGTGGAGACGCTGACGCTCTTCCGCCTGTCGGGCAACGTCGCTTTCGCTCTGCGCCTGGACGGGCTGGGCAGGATCTTTGCCGTCCTGATCGCGTTCCTCTGGCCCCTGACCATGCTCTACGCCCTGGAGTACATGGAGCACAAGGGGAGGGAGGTACCCTTCTATGCCTGGTTCCTCCTGACCTTCGGCGTCGTGGCCGGCATCGCCCTGTCGGCCAACCTGCTGACGCTTTTCTTTTTTTATGAGGTCATGACGATGACCACGCTGCCGCTGGTGATGCACGATATGGACGGCCGGGCACGGTACGCGGGCCGCCAGTATCTTCTCTATTCCGTCGGAGGAGCCGCGCTGGCCTTTGTCCCGCTGGCCTTTTCCCTTCTCCACGGGGGAGGGGACTTCATCCTGGGCGGCTCCCTGAGCCTTTTGCCCCACATTTCGCGAACCCTCGTCCTGTCCGCGTACTTCCTGGGGTTTATCGGTTTTGGCGTCAAGGCCACCGTCTTCCCCTTCCACAGCTGGCTGCCCGCGGCGGCCGTCGCTCCCACGCCCGTTACGGCCCTGCTT
>JAEEGY010000121.1 GCA_016280565.1 Fretibacterium sp. | reverse complement strand
TCATGTGCTCAAAGATATTATAGCCTATATTTTACTTTTTCGCGGCACTGACGCCCCAGAGCTGTTCGCCCTCCGTCAGGCGTTCCTCGAAGAGCTTCATCGTGCGCTCAAAGGGCTCCGCACTGGCCAGATCCACGCCGGCGCGGCGCAAGATGTCCAGCGACCAGTCGCTGCCGCCGCTCTTCAGGAAGGTGAGATAGCGGTCCACAGCCCCCTCCTCGCCATTCAGGATGGCGGAGGCGAAAGCGTTGGCCGCGGTGAAGCCCGTGACGTACTTGTAAACATAGAAGGCTGTGTAGAAGTGCGGGATGCGGGCCCACTCCACGCACAGCTCCGGGTCGATCGCCATCTCCGGGCCGTAGCAGGAGGCGTTGAGCTCCTTCCAGAGATTGCCCATCCACTCCGGCGTCAGCGCCCCGCCCTGCTCGACGCGCTCATGGGTCCTGAGCTCAAAGTCCGCGAACATCGCCTGGCGGAAGAACGTCGTCCGCACCATGGTGTAATAGTAGTCCAAGAGCCACTTGCGTTCAGCGTCCGTGCGGACATTCTTCAGGAGATAGCCCAGCAACAGCGCCTCGTTCGTGGTGGAGGCGACCTCCGCCAGCAGAATGGTGTAGTCTCCGTAGACCTGGGGCTGGTTGGTGTGGGAATAATGGCTGTGGAGGCTGTGCCCCATCTCGTGCACGAGGGTGAAGACGTCGTTCAGCGTGCCGTTGTAGTTCATCAGGACGTAGGGGTGCGTGGCGTAGGAGCCCCAGGAGTACGCGCCACTGCGCTTGCCCTGGTTCTCGTAAACGTCGATCCAGCGCTCCGACAGGCCGCGCTTGAAGTTCGCCACGTAATCCTCCCCTAAGGGCGCCAGGGCCTCGATGGCCATCTCACACGCCTTCTCATAGGGAATATTGGTCAGCGGTTCCTCGGACAGGGGGACGTTGAGGTCGTAGTAGCGCAGCGTGTCCAGGCCCAGAGCCTTCTTTCGCAGGGCCACGAGGCGGTGCATCAGGGGGGCGAAACGGTTCGCCGTGCCCACCACGTTCTCGTAGACGGTGCGGGGCACATTGTCGCCAAACAGAGCTTCGTCCAGGCTGTCCTTGTAACGCCGCGTGAGGGAGTAGAAGATGTCGCTCTTCACGGAGCCGGAGTAGAGCGCGCCGATGGCGTTCCTGAACTTCTCGTAGGTCCCGAGGAGGCCCAGGAAGGCGGCCTTGCGGACATCGCGGCTGGGGCTGCGGCTGAGGAGGTACCAGCGCTCCTCCGTCAGCTCCACGTCGTTGCCCTTCTCGTCTTTGATGGTGGGGAACTTCATATCCGCGTTGGTGAGGAGGCTGTAGGCATTCTCCGGGACGGCGGAGAGCTCTCCCACCTTCGCCAACAGGGTCTCTTCATCCCTGGAGAGGGTGTGCTCACGCTCCCTCAAGGACTTGGTGAGCAAAAAGTCGTAGAGTTTCAGGCCCGGCGTCTCCTTGATCCAGCGGCGGACGCTGTCCTCCGGCAGGGCCATCAGCTCCGGGGCAAAGAAGGCCGTCGCCGTGCTGTAGCGGACCATCAGGGTCTCTGCGCGGCTGGCCAGCTCCATGGGGCGGGTGACGCGCATATCCTCGTGGCTCTTCATGTTGGCGTAGACGTAGAGCTTCTCCAGCTCCAGGGACACGGCCTCGTCCTCCTTCAGGAAGGCCAGGAGCTTCGCCCCTTCCCCTTCGCCCAGGTGGCCGGCGTACTCACCGAGAGCGTCGACCCTGGGAGCGATAGCCTCAAAGGACGCCTCCCACGCGTCCATCGAGGAATAGATGGCCTCCAGATCCCAGCGGAACGACTCCGGGATCTCGCTCCGCTCCGGGACCGCGCCGGTGGGGCTTGCCGCGAAGGCGGAGGGTAGCAGACTCATCATGTGCGCCGCCGCCAGAATAAATGGGGCATATCTCTTGAAGTGCGTCATCAAACCATTCCTCCAAAAAAAAATTTCACGTTTAGTATAACTCATTCTTTACCCTAATCCATAAAAACAAGAGAGGGGCCTTCCTGCCCCTCTCTTGTGCTTAAACCCTTGAGTGATTGTTTAGCGGTGCATTGCAGGCCCGCCAGTGCCATTACTGCTCGGCGGGGCAGGAGGGGTTTCACCACCACGCTGATCCCCACCAGGCTGACCATCATTTCCGCCACTACCACCGGTGTTGTTGAGCGTGCCACCATAGTTATAGACCTTCCCCTTGTCGCCGTTGGTGTTGGCCTTGCCGCCGAAGAGGTAGATGCCATGAGCTCGGCTGTAGCTGTTTCTGTAATCCGCATCCAGTCCCGCCGTGCCGCCTGAACCGCCAGATGTCGCGTTCACGGTCCCACCGTTGATGACGATGTAGCCGTTGGAATCAATGCCATCCCCCTCCTGGGTCGTGCCCGTGGCGGTCAGTGTGCCGGCGTTCATTGTGAAGACGGAGATGCCGTCCTCGTTCACGTTGATGGCGTCATCCGGCGCGGTGACGGTAACAGCACCGCCGTTGATAGTCAGGTGCATTTCCGAGTCCATCCCCTCGCAGGTGGTGGAAACGACCTTCAGAATGCCGGTGCCGCTGGAGGCGCTGCCGTCATAGTTTCCACCATCGATGGCTATGGAGACGCGGGAGTGGAAAGCCCCGTCCCACTTGTAACGCTTCTTCTGCTGAGACATATCGGTACCATCGATGGTCGTGGTGGTGTCTTCCTTGGGCTGGATCTTCAGGATGCGGGGAAGG
>JAEEGY010000120.1 GCA_016280565.1 Fretibacterium sp. | reverse complement strand
TTCTGGAACTGGTTCTTCCCGCCGTCCCGCGGGTCGCTCTACGTGTTCCGCTACCCCGTGGACCGGGACCGCGACTTCGTGAAGCGCGTCATCGCTGTCCCCGGGGACGTGGTCGATATCCGCGACGGCGTCGTCTATATCAACAATGAGCCCACGGAGGAGCCCTACGTCAAGTATCATGACCACTTCACCCTCCAGGCGGGCCGTCCCTATCCGGAGGTCCCCTTCACGGTGCCGGAGGGGCATTATTTCATGTTGGGTGACAACCGGCCCAACTCCCAGGACGGACGCTTCTGGGGGCTGGTCTCCACCGCCGACCTCCACGGGCCCGTGTTCTTCCGCTACTGGCCCCTCACGCGCATCGGCATCCCCGGCTGGGGAAGCGGGGCGGCAGAGGCCTCCCATTAGAGCAAGGTGGCGCGGACCGTCTGGTACCCCGGGCACATGGCCCGCGGGGGCCGCAAACTTGCCGAGCTTGTTGATAAGCTGGATTTAATTGTTGAGGTGCGCGATGCCCGCGCGCCTTTTTCTACGTCTGCCCCCCTCGTCAGCTCCTTCTCAAAACTGCGGCCCGTGCTCCGCGTCCTCTCCAAGCGGGACCTCGCCAGCCCGGAGCGCACGAAGGCCTGGCTGGACGAGCTGGGGCCGGGGAGCTGGGCTGTGGACCTCCGTAAGAAGGATGGTCTTGCCCCCCTTCGCCGGGTGCTTTTGGAGCGGAAGCCCGCCCACCGGGAACTCCGCCTGGCCGTCATGGGCATCCCTAATGTGGGCAAATCTATGCTCCTCAACGCGCTGGTGGGGAAAGCCCAGGCGCATGTCGGGGGCATTCCCGGGGTGACGCGTTCCGTGAGCTGGTATCGGAACGAGGGGCTTTTGGTGGTGGACTCCCCCGGTATCCTGGACCCCCACGCGGAACCGGGCGTACACCAGATCCTGTCCTGGCTGGGCTGCGCCAAGGCGGAGGTGCTGGGCGGGTTTGAGCCGGCAGCCCTGAGTTTCATCCGTTTCCTGCGGGAGCGGGGGCTCTTCGCCACGGTGCTGAAGAAGTGGGAGCTTGACGAGCAGGAGGAGCCCCCGGAGACGACTCTGGAGCGCGTGGGGCGGAGGCTGGGGTGCCTCATGGCGGGGGGCGCCGTCAACACGGAGCTGGCCGCGCGCCGCCTGCTGGACGCATTCTCCTCCGGGAAGCTGGGCCCCGTGACGCTGGAGATGCCGGGCGACCCCATCTATACAGAGGGTGGGGATGTCCTTTAGCCACGCGCTGCCTCCTCACGTCAGCGCGGAGGAGGTAGGGGAGCTGATGGAGCAACTCCGGCAGGAAGGCCCCATCATTGGCACGGACGAGGCGGGGCGCGGCCCTCTGGCGGGGCCGGTGGTGGCAGCGGCGGTGTGGCTCACGCCGGAGCAGGAGAGGGCATTGCTGGCCCTGGGGCTCCGGGACTCAAAGCGCATGACGCCCCGCTCCCGCGAGAAGGTCTTCCAGGCGATGAAGAATCTTGGGGTGCTGTGGCAGGCCCAGGCGGGGAGCGTGGCCCGAATCGATCGGGACAACATCCTTAGGGCGTCGCTGTGGGCCATGGGGCGCAGCGTGACCCGGCTGGCGGAGCACCTGCCGTCAAAGCCAGCCGGCGTGGTGGTGGACGGTACGACGCCCATCCCCGGGCTGGAGCTGAAACAGTGGCCGCTGGTCTCGGCGGACGCGCTGGTTCCGGCCGTCTCCGCCGCGGCGGTGGCGGCCAAGGTACTGCGCGACCGGATCATGATCTCACTGGACGCTCTCTACCCCGGCTATGGCTTGGCGCAGCACAAGGGCTACCCGACGGCGGCCCACCGTGAGGCTGTGCAGCGGCTGGGACTTTCTCCCATCCACCGGCGTTCCTTCTGTCAAAAGTTTCTTCCGAGGGATGATATTGACGCCCTCCCCCTTTTTCTTTAAAATATCCATAGCTTTTCAAATTCATTGAGGAAAGGAGGAACTTCCATGCTTGCAAGTTGGCGCTTTGGGCTTACATGAGCCGCTTTCACCGGTGCACGTGCTGCATCCTGCTACCGCGTCAGCTTGGGCATGGAAAGGGTGAGGTAAGGCTTTACCGTCCGCTTTTCGCTTCTCTTTTCTCATGCCCTGAATGGGTTAAAAATTTCCCAGATTTTAATTGTGCAGCAATAAGAAAAGCCAATGGAAGGGTGAGTTGTTTGTTCCTGAAGCGCTATCCCATCCCCATTGCAGGACTTATCCTGGCTCTGTTTGCCCTGGGGAACCTTTTGCAGTCCTATG
>JAEEGY010000119.1 GCA_016280565.1 Fretibacterium sp. | reverse complement strand
GTGATGACCATGCAAGAGGTATCAAAGTATATTTCCGGGGGCGGCTATGTCCAGGAGGGGATCGTCCCGGACAAGGATGTTTTAGCGGCCCTCACCAGCGGTGGGGCGTCATTGGAGGCTACACTGCCGGCCTTAAGGCTGACGGGGTTATCGACGCCTGTGGTCCTGGTGATGAAGGTGGCCGGCCTGACAGTTTCGGACCGAGTTCTCCATTTCTACAAGATGTGGGGGTCCACAATCCCTGGAACGGCAGCCGTTCGGCTTGCGTCGGGTGTGGACACGAGCGAGGACAAAGAGGCGCGGTTCCTGGACGATGACACGATCGTCACGACGGTGACCTCGACGGACCTTTACGTGGCAGCGCTTTACACAAATGGCTCCTACGCGCCGGTTGTCACCACGACCCCTGCTTCTCCGACCTCCAGCCATGGCGGCGGCGGCTGTGACGCGGGGCTGAGCGGCCTGGCCGTCCTGCTGCTGGCCGTTCCCCTCTTCCGCCGGGGAAAGAGGTAAGCCGTTCCGGTTGTGAAACAAAGAAGAGCGAGCCTTTGGGCTCGCTCTTCTTTATAAGCTTAAGCTACTGTTGGGATCCGACTTCTGCCTCTGCCTCGGGCCCGTCCTCCTTGGGATGCGGACGCCGGGACCTCACGGGGGGCAGGGGGGCCAGCCTGGCTGCCTCCCCGCTGCCGATAAGGATAGCGATAGGCCGGAGCGAATCAATACTTTCACAGATGATTTTGATGATGGAGATAATAGGGGTGGAGAGAAGCGCCCCAGGGATCCCCCATATCGTGCCCCAGAGCAGCAACGAGAGGAGGATCATGACGGGGCTGACACCAAGGCGGTCTCCCATAACCTTGGGCATGATGATGTTCCCGATGGATACCTGTATGGCCGTCAGGGAGACGAGGACAAGCAGAGGCTTGAAGAAACTGGGGGAGAACTGGATGATCGCCATGACCACCGGGGGAATGGTCGCGATGATGGAGCCCACAGTGGGGATGAAGTTCAGCAGGACGGTCAGAACGCCCCAACCAGCCGCCAGTTTCACGTCGAGAATGGTCAGAACCAGCCAGGCGAGAACGCCCGTGGCCAGGCTGATAAGGGTTAGTGTGCCAAGATAGCGGCTGATCTGGGTGGAAATGGTGTCCAGTATCCTCCGCACCCGGAAGGCGTGCGGTCCGGAGAACGCCTTTTTGATCTTCTCGTCAAGATACGGAGCCTCAAGGAGCATGAACATCAAAAAGACGAGAGTGAGGACGAACTTGCTCGACAGGTTGACGATGATCTCAGAGATGTTGCGCACGTTGTTCTTCAGGATGTCCATCCAGTCGAAATTCTCCAGCGTCTCCGGCGGGACGCTCAGGACCGTCATGAGACTGTTGAACGCCTCGCTGAGCTTTTCGGAATAGGCGCTGTAAACATTGACAAATTCAATGACCTGGGAGGTGCAGAAGCGGAAACCAATGATGCCGACAAGGGCCAGGGTCGTGAACACCAGCGTGATGTTCAGCCAGGGGGAGAGCTTCAGCTTTTTCCCAATCTGGCTGACAGGGCGCAAAACCTGGAGAATGAACCAGGCGATTACCAGCGGGATAAACACCCCGCTGGCCAGATGGAGCACGGTGCAAAGCGCAATAGCCGACAAAAGCCCCAAAAGCCCCACGACGACCTTCATATTCATTCTCTTTATCTCCTCGGCCCGGCCGCACAGACGGCGGGGATATATTAAATTCAGGTGTGCCGGTTTACCGGCGCGCCACCTCTAAAATATACACCCAAACCGGGGGAAAGGGTAGGTCAATTTCCCTAAGAAAGACGGCGGCCAGCCCCAATAAAAGAAACAAGCCGTCCCCTGAGGGACGGCTTGTTTGTACGCGATTAAAACCCTGAGCGCCACTGTTAGCGCGACAGCAGTGTGAGCATAACGCCCGCTGCCACCGCCGTGCCGATGACGCCGGCCACGTTGGGGCCCATGGCGTGCATCAGCAGGAAATGGCCGGGGTACTCCTGCTGCACGACGCGCTGGACGACGCGCGCCGCCATGGGCACCGCCGACACGCCCGCCGCGCCAATCATCGGGTTGATCTTCCCGCCGGACATGACCTTCATGATCTGACCAAACAGGCAGCCGCCCGCCGTGCTGAAAATGAACGCCACCAGGCCCAGGCAGATGATGATGAGCGTATCGGGCCTCAGGAACTTGTCGGCCTCCATCGTTGCGCCGACGGACAGACCCAGAAGGATCGTCACGATGTTCATCAGGGCGTTCTGGGCCGTGTCGCTCAGGCGGTCGGTCATGCCGCACTCGCGCAGAAGGTTGCCGAACATCAGGATACCCACCAGCGGCACGCAGGCGGGAAGGATAAGCCCGGAGATAACGGTGCAGATGATGGGGAACAAAATCTTCTCACGCTTGGAGACGGGACGGAGCTGCCCCATGACGATGGCCCGGTCCTTCTTCGTGGTCATCATCTTGATGATGGGCGGCTGGATGAGCGGCACGAGGGACATGTAGCTGTACGCCGCCACAGCGATGGCTCCAAGGATATCCTTCTGCCCCAGCTTCACCGTCAGGTAGATACTGGTGGGGCCGTCCGCGCCGCCGATGATGGCGATGCTGGCCGCCTGCTTGAGGTTGAAGGACACAAGCCCGCCCGTCAGGGAACCCACGAAGTTCGCCGCGATGAAGGCCACGAACACGCCGAACTGCGCCGCAGCCCCCAGCAGGAAGGTGATGGGGTTGGCGATAAGCGGCCCAAAGTCCGTCATGGCCCCGATGCCCAGGAAGATGATGACGGGATAGATCTCGTGCTCGGCCCCAAAGGAAACGTACTTCAGGAAGCCGGCCGACGCGGCCTCAGTGGCCTCGGACATGATGCCCGAAAGAGGCAGGTTGACCAGCATACACCCGAAGGCGATGGGGACCAGCAGAAGGGGTTCAAAGCCCTTGCCGATGGCCAGATAGAGCAGGACAAAGGAGACGAGCAGCATAACGATGTTGCCGGTCCCCGCGGACGAGAACAAGTAGGCGAACCCTGATTGGCTCAGAAGGTCACCCAACGCCGTGAGATACATTTCCATGCTTCGCGATCCCTCCTAAAAGATACCCCCGTCCCGCGTTGGCGCGGGGGCCGCATTTCCATTCTGTGATGCTCAGGTCCCCACAGCGGGGGGCACAAGGGCAAACAACATAGACTAACATATCATAAAAAGCCCAATTTTGCACGCGGAAACGAGGGCTGTCTTCAGAAGAATTAAAAAGTCCCCCGGAATGTGCTAAAATGCTCAGGGAATAAACGGTGCGGCGCGGGTACAGTACAGGGCCGCACGATATCTTTCAGGACGGGGTGCAGTGGATGAAGAGGAACAGGGAACTCGCCAGGAATTATTCGCCGGATGCCATTGAGGAGAAATGGTATGCGTTCTGGTTAAAGAAGGAGCTATTCAACGCGGAGGTCGATCCCTCCAAAGAGGCATTCTCTATCGTCATCCCCCCGCCCAACGTGACGGGCTCGCTCCACGTGGGGCACGCCTTCGATCACACCTTCCAGGACATTATGTGCCGCACAAAGCGTATGCAGGGCTACAGCGTCCTGTGGCTGCCGGGGACGGACCACGCGGGCATCGCCACGCAGAACGTCGTGGAGAAGGAGCTGGCGAAGAAGGGCATTTCCCGCCACGACCTGGGGCGAGAGAAGTTCGTCGAGAAGGTCTGGGAGTGGAAGAACATCTACGGCAGCCGCATCATCCAGCAGATGAAGCGGCTTGGGAATTCCTGCGACTGGCGGCGCGAACGTTTCACCTTCGACGAGGGGCTGTCCCGCGCCGTGCGGGCGGACTTTGTGCGCCTGTATAAGAAAGGGCTCATCTATAAGGGGAAGTACATCGTCAACTGGTGCCCGCGCTGCAATACGGCCATCTCCGACCTTGAGGTGGAGTACAGCGACCATCCCGGCAAGTTCTACTACGTCCGCTATCCCTTTGTGGACGGGGACGGTAAGGAGGGCATCCTTGTGGCGACGACCCGGCCGGAGACCATTCCGGGCGACGTGGCCATCGCCGTTCACCCCCGAAGCGACAAGAAGGATCTGATTGGACGCAAGGTGCGCGTGCCGCTGGGGGGCAGGGAGATCCCCATCATTGAGGACAACATGGTGGACCCGGAGTTCGGCACGGGGTTTGTGAAGATCACCCCGGCCCACGACCCCAACGACTTCCTTGTGGGATTGAACCATAACCTTGAGCAGGTCCAGGTCATCAGCTCCGATGGCATCATGAACGAGAACAGCGGGAAGTACAAGGGCATGACCATCGAGGAGGCTCGGAAGGCCTCGGCGGAGGACCTGGAGAAGATGGGCGTCCTGGTCAAGACCGAGGACATTAAGCACTCCGTGGGGCACTGCCAGCGCTGCGGCACCACGGTGGAGCCCTACCTCTCCGAGCAGTGGTTCGTCAAGACGAAGCCCCTGGCCGAGCGCGGCGTCCAGGCCGTGAAGGACGGGCGCATCCGCTGGATACCGGAGCAGTGGGAAAAGACGTATTTCCAGTGGATGGAGAACATCCGCGACTGGTGCATCTCCCGCCAGCTGTGGTGGGGGCACCGCATCCCCGCGTGGACCTGCGCGGACTGCGGGCACATCACCGTGGCCGAGACGGACCCCACGGCCTGCGAGAAGTGCGGCAGCCACAACATCAAACAGGACGAGGATGTGCTGGACACCTGGTTCAGCAGCGCGCTGTGGCCCTTCTCCACGCTCGGCTGGCCGGACCAGACCGCCGACCTCGCGCGCTACTACCCGACCGGCGACCTCTGCACCGCGCCCGACATCATCTTCTTCTGGG
>JAEEGY010000118.1 GCA_016280565.1 Fretibacterium sp. | reverse complement strand
CTTGCTTTTAATCTTCCTGGCCAGGATGTATCGCGATCTCCTCTCGACCAGGGTAACGATGCCTCCAGTACCAGGACTGCCTAACACCGTGTCGCCTTCCCAATGGCCGAGCCTTTTCCTCCCTTCTACTGCCTTGGGACGGTCCTCAATCGATACGGCATTCCTTATCCGTCCTCTCATGTCTGTGATAATGTCTTCCCTGCGATATGGCTTCCCCTTACGTCTGAGACAGTTCTTCGTCTCCGCCGGCAACAGCCCCCGCTTGAATCCACGATAGATCGTTGTCACGCTTACTCCAGGTTTCTGCTTGCTGCACAGTTCCAATCGGCCCACGATCTGCTCCGGCGACCTCCCCTCTCGGAGATATACAAGAAGGAGCTCCTGAGTCTTGGCATTTGTCAACTTCAACTTTGGGCGGCAGCTCATACGCCTGTCTCGATACTTCCTATTTGCCTCGTACGCGCTGTAAGAATTATCGGTATCGGCATTACGAGACAGCTCGCGGCTTATTGTTGATGGGCTTCTGCCCATCTTACGTGCGATGACCCGCACACCATATCCTTGTACAGAAAGTTTCATTATACTTTCGCGCTCAATTGGTGTAAGATGATTGTATCTCACAGTCGGTAGTCTCCTTCGCTATCAATTGGTCTCTCAAACTCAATTTTAGCGAATTTCTACCTTCTGTGGGATCTTTTTCATCTCCTCCTTGCTGTTGCACTTAGATTGTAAATCCAAGCAATAAAGGAGGCCGGGGTTTTAATTCCCCGGCCCCTCCTTTTATTTCCGCCTCAGCGGTTCGGGTTGAACTCCTCGCTCAGGAGCTTCCTGAACGCCTCAAGGTCCATGCTGCCCAGGTCGCCCCTGGTGCGTTCGCGGACGGCAACAACACGGCTCTCCATCTCCTTGTCGCCCAGCACCAGCATATAGGGCGCCTTCTGGAGCTGCGCGTCGCGAATGCGCTTGCCCAGCTTCTCGTCGCGGCTGTCGATCTCCACGCGGAGCCCCCACTCCATGAACGTCTTTTTCAGCTCCTCCGCGTAGGACTGGTGCTCCTCCGCGATGGGGATGATGCGCACCTGCACGGGCGCGAGCCAGAACGGGAAGGCCCCCGCGTAATGTTCGATCAGGATGCCGAAGAACCGCTCCAGGCTTCCCAGCACCGTGCGGTGGATCATCACAGGCCGGTGTTCCTGGCCGTCCTCGCCGATGTAGGCCAGCTCAAAGCGCTCCGGGAGCTGGAAGTCCAGCTGCACCGTGCCGCACTGCCAGCTCCGGCCCAGGCAGTCCTCCAGGTGGAAGTCGATCTTCGGCCCGTAGAACGCGCCGTCGCCCTCGTTGATACGATAGGGGATGTTCGACGCCTCCAGCGCCTCGCGCAGCCCGTTCTCCGCTGCCGCCCACTGCTCCTCCGTGCCCATGGAGTCCTCCGGCCGCGTGGAGAGCTCCACGGAGTACTTGAAGCCAAATACGTTCTTATAGATGTAGCGGCAAAGGTCGATGATCTTCGTGACCTCGTCGCGCACCTGCTCCAGGGCGCAGAAGGTGTGGCAGTCGTCCTGGGTGAAGCACCGCACACGCATCAGGCCGTGGAGCACGCCGCTGCGCTCGTGGCGGTGGACGATGCCCAGCTCCGTCAGGCGCATGGGCAGCTCGCGGTAACTCCGGATCTGCGTCTTATAGACCAGGATGCTGCCGGGGCAGTTCATGGGTTTGATGGCGAAGGGCTTCTCGTCGATCTCCGTCAGGTACATATTCTCGCGGTAGTGGTCCCAATGACCGGAACGGATCCACAGTTCGCGGTCGAGGATCTGCGGCGTGCGGATCTCCGTGTGACCGCGGCGATTATGCTCGCGCCGCCAGAACTCCGTCAGCGTGTTGAGGATCGCCAGCCCCTTCGGATGGAAGAACGGAAAGCCGGGCCCCTCATCGTGCAGGCTGAACAGGTCCAGCTCGCGGCCCAACTTGCGGTGGTCGCGCAGCTTCGCCTCCTCTATGCGCTTGAGGTACTCTTTCAGCTCGTCCTGTGTGGCGAAGGCCGTGCCGTAGATACGGGTGAGCATCTTGTTCTTCTCGCTGCCGCGCCAGTAGGCTCCCGCCACGGACATCAGCTTGAAGTTCTTTAGGTACGATACATCCGGTACGTGGGGCCCGCGGCACAGGTCCACATACTCCCCCTGCCGGTAAAGCGACACCGTGGGGGCGTCCAGCTCACTGATAAGCTCCGTCTTGTACGGGTCGCCGCGGTCCTTAAAGAACTTCAGCGCCTCCTCGCGGGGCATATCCTGGCGCGTCACCTTTTCCGGCTCCTGAGCGCCGGAGATCTTTCGCATTTCCGCCTCGATGGCGGGAAGGTCCTGCTCGGTGATCGTTTTTCCTTCCGGCAGGTCCACATCGTAGTAGAACCCGTCCTTGATGCAGGGCCCGACTCCAAAGTGCGTGCCGGGGTACAGACGCTCAATGGCCTGAGCCATGAGGTGCGCTGTGGAGTGGCGCAGGATATCCAGGCCCTCCGGTGAGTCCGCTGTGATAGCTTCGGCCCCTTCCGGAGCGCGGGACAGATCCACCAGTTCCCCATTCACCCTTGCGGCGATGGTTTTTTCTTTCTTAGACATCTTCAGTAACACCTTCTAATAAGGTTTAGTGGGCCATAGCCCTCAACACCAGCTCCGCAATGACGGCCGAGCCAACGAACGTCCCCACGAACACAAAGAGCCCCACCAGCACGATACGCCAGCCCTGCTTTTTGAGGATGCCGATGTCCTTGCCCACGGCCAGGCCCGCATAGGCCAGGATGGGAGTGCAGAGCCCCACGAAGTTGATCTTTGACACCCAGGCGGTGAGCTGCTCTGCGCCCGGGAAGCCGGGGATGGTCACAATGCAGCCCAGCGTCACGATGTACGCCACGGCGGGCAGCCCCTTCCAGGGGATGATGTGGGCGATGAACACGCCGCCGGCGATGATGCCCAGCAGCACCAGCAGGCCGGGAATGGACTCCTGAAGCAGCGCCGCGGAGGCCGCCGCGCCCTCAGCACCCCAGACCGTGAGGCCATGCTGCGCCCCAACCCAGTTGCCAACTAATATCTGAACCGCGCAGATAATCAGGAAGGTCGCCATCTGCTTATAGGTCATAATCAGTCATCCTCCTTACTTGGAATCGGAGCCCGTGGGCCGGCTGGGCGCTTCCTTTACACCGCAGACGCGGACCAGCCACTCCGCGATGGGCAGGCTGAGGAACACGCACATATAGACGCCGTCCAGGCCGGAGCACATGTTGCTGGCCGAGGCCAGGGCCGCCAGCTCATCCTTCAGGTCAGGCCACATCTCCACGAGGGGCGCGAGGGACGCCGACATCATGCTGGCGCTGCCCGTTCCGCATGCCATGGCGAGGGCCTGGGGGCTGAAGAAGCCTGACATGGTGGACGCGATGAAGGACGACATGAAGCTGCAGAACAGCGCGCCGAAGACCGTCCCCGTGACGTAAACGCCCATGACGCCGATGCCCTCCGGCGTGTCCATGCCATACTTCTCGCCAATGATGGCGATGTTCGGCTCACGCGCGTTGGAGAAGGCCGCGCCCACAGCCTCGCGGCGAAGGCCCAGCATCACAGCGATAGGGATGCCAAAGAAGACCGTGCCGATGTTGCCGAATTCCTGAAGGATCAGCGCCGGCGCGGAGTGGACGACCTTCCAGAAGCTCGGCCCCACCAGCGTGCCGTAGCGCGCCATCAGGAAGAAGAACGTCACGCCCACCAGCGACGAGGTCTCGAACATATCCTCCCTGCTCAACAGCTTCAGCATGGGCAGGCCGCACAGCGCGCCCAGGATGAAGGAGTACAACAGGGGGATCATCACCAGCGACGCCGGCCCCAACTTGAAGGAATGGGTTCCGATGAGTTCAGCGATGACGGTCAGGATGAGCGCTAAGACATGAAGTTTCCAGTTTCGCAGCGCCCGGTCAACGATGTTCATACACAACACTCCTTTAACTAAAAAATGATAGCGCTTAAAAAACGCTGAACCCGCGTCCTCTCCCCTAAGCTCAATGCTTAACGGAGACGGCGCGGGCCGCGGTTCCACTCCTCTTCCGGCAAATTCTTGCCGGCACTTATCAACTCAAAAGGGCTCGGAGGTGGTGTTCGTCCCCTTCCGGCGCGGCGGACCTCTCAGCCTGGGGTTGAATCACCCTCTGTGCCCTGCCTCTCTGTGCGCCATCCCCGGCCGCTGTGTCCTTCTCTGACCCTGCCGGAGGGACTACTCGTCCTCTTCATCGCCGCTCAAATTTCAATGGAAGAAGGATAACACCAAACCGGCGCCCACGCAAGGGGGGATATTTACGGTGGCGTGAAACTACGATGAGATATTGACCATTACCCAGGGCGGGAGCTTTACATCCTTGCCAATGTCGATGATCTCCTCGCCCAGCGCCTCCTCAAGACTGCGCTTCAGGTTCTCGTCAAACCTGCGGGGGCCCTGGTGGATGGGCAGGTCTGTCACGTTGATGTGCTGCATCAGGTAGGCCCGGGTCCCCGTCCTGGGATTGCTGGCGATGTGAGTGATACGCGTACGGACACAGTTGCCCCACAGGATGATACAGAATTCTCCCCCGCTCTGGCCCTCCTGGAGATCCTCTATCACGGCCAGGAACTTCCGTCTCAGGGCGGTATCCCTGTTGAGGAGCCCGCCCGCCCTCATCGCTGCCAGGCGGCTGTCGTTCTCAAACCACGAACGGTACACATCGTTCTCGGTCAAAAGCGAAAAGCGTCCGTCCTGAAACTCGAACATCGCCATGCTCTGCACCCTGGCGATGGGATCCCGTCCGTTGCGGTTCATAGCTTCCTGATTGGACAGCTCCACGCGGCTCAGACGGTCATAGTACGGAACGTCGCGGGAGTCCTCCTTGAGCCGGGGCAGGGCAAAGAGTTCGTTCAGCGGCATCGGACGGCCAAACAGGTAGCCCTGCGCCTTCTCGAAGCCCATGTCTTTGAGGAGGGCCAGCTGCGCCTCCGTCTCCACGCCCTCGGCCAGTGACTGGACGCCGATCTGCTTGGTCATGGAGAGGTTCGAGCTGAGGATGAAGCGCGTCTTCTCCGACTTGCCTAAGTCGCTCAGGAACTTCATGTCAAACTTTATCGTGTCGAAGGAATAGTCCTTTAGCACGTTGAGCGAGGAATAACCGCTGCCGAAGTCATCCATCCAGACCTCGTAGCCATTCTGCCGGAACTTCTCGATCCCCAGATTCAGCACGTTCTGGTCCTCGCCATGGACGCTCTCAGTGATCTCGATCTTCAGCATGGACTTGGGGACGCCAAACTCCTCCACGACGCGCTCCACCTCGCTAAAGATATCGCACAGCTCGAAATCCAGCCGCGAGAGGTTGACGGAAGTCGGCAGAAGGGGCAGCCCCTTCTCCTTCCGATCGCGGTACTCGGTGCAGACCTGGCGCAGCGCACAGATGTCCAGCTTGTGGATATCACGGTACTGCTCCAGCGTCGGGATAAAGGAGCCGGGCGGGATGGGGCCAAACTCCGGGTCGATCCAGCGCGTCAGGGCCTCCGTCTCGCAGATCCGTCCTGTCAGGATGCGGATGATGGGCTGGTAGAGCACCTGAATATCCCCCTGCTCCACCGCGCGCCCCAGGACGTCGACGATGTACTTCTTCTGTTGTTGCTGCTGGATCAACTCATCCCGATAAACGCAGAAGCGGGCACAGTTGTTTCGCCGGATGCTGTCACAGGCTATTTTAGCCCGGTCACACGCGATGCTGGCGTCATCGCCCTCCGAGGGGAAGTATATCCCGGCCCGCAGGCGGAGCCCCGCCTCCTTGTGCAGGCGGCGCAGCGCCTTCTGGGACGCGTCGATGTTCTCCTCAAGGTCCTCCCAGCTTGTGAGAACTACAAAGTGGTCGTCCGAAAAGCGTGAGATCAGGTCCCCATGGAAGGTCGAACAGAGGTCGGAGGCCAGCTCCCTCAGGATGTCGCTCCCACGGGAGAAACCGAAGGTGTTGTTATAGACCTTGAAGTTGTCGATGTTGAACCACACGAAGGCCAGTCCGTGCGGGGCCTTCGCCAGGCACGAATCGGCGCTGAGCAGGAAACGCGGCCGGCTCAGGAGCCCCGTGAGGTAGTCCACATCTGTCGAGTAGTGCTTGTCCCGAAGATCGACGGCGAACACAAAGAACAGTCCCTCCGCAAGAGAAGGACAGCGTCCATGATTAGAAGAGAGGCACTGTCCCGCCTCATGCTGCGCCTCAGGCCGCCGTTCCTCGCAACAGCAGGCTTTGCCGCTGGAAGAGAGGCACAGGCCCGACGAGTCCCGGATGAGACAGCCGAAGTTCTCAATGTAGCGGATCCGGCCCGTCTTCGTCTGTATGCGGTACTGCACGTAATCAAAGCTGTCTCCGGAGTTGCCAACCTGGTCGGCAATTTGCCGCTCTACGCGCTCCAGGTCATCGGGGTGGACCAGTCCCTTAAAGCTCCCGCCGGTATAATCCATGAAATCCTCGAAGCTCTCGCACTCGAAGATGTTCACAAATTTATCGTTGGCAAAGAGTATCTCCTTCCCGCCCCCTGCCCGATAGATGAAAAAGCCTCCGGGCATATACTGGGCGTAGTCCAAAAAATCTTTGCCCCGCAGGGTGCTGGCGTCACGGGTCATAGACTGTTCCTCCCCCAAACCTCACTATAGCTCGTATGGTTTAATCTCCCGCACGACGTCCAAAATGGTGCCGCCGCGGGCCTCAAAGATGGCCACGACCTTGTCCTTCCACTGGAGCTCCTCCGGCCTGGACTCCGGCGTCCCTGCCGTCCCGACGGTCTTGAGCTCCATACAACGCACCTCCTCGGTAGAAGGGGCCCTGCCCCTCAGGTCTGATACAAAGTTTAAAGGAGCACGATGTCTTTATAATTTTATCACACCGGTCATGCTTTCCAGTATAATATTTTTAATGTTCATAAAAAGGGGGGAGCCCGTGTGGGGGCTCCCGCGTGAGATAACCTATAAGTTCCGGCGCTAAGTCGTGGCTCGCGCTACGTCTTCGGTTGGGCTAGGACGAGGCGTCCCCGTTCGCCAACACGTTCCGACGTT
>JAEEGY010000117.1 GCA_016280565.1 Fretibacterium sp. | reverse complement strand
GCCGGGTTCCATGTGACGGCGCCGGAGCGGCTTCCCAACTCCCTCTCGACGGAGCTGGGCTTTGCCTGCTGCCCCACCCTCGCCGTCCTGGGCCTGCCCATCGATGTGGAACAGGACCGCCGCCTGGAGGCGGAGCTTCTGGACCGCTACCGGCCCGCCTGCTGCATCAGCATCGAGCGCGGCGGCATGAACCGGCACGGGCGCATCCACGGCATGGGGGGCTGCGATTTCTCGCTCAGCCAGGCCAAGATGGACTTCCTCTTCACCGGGGCGGCGGAGCGCGGCATCGCCACCCTCGGCATCGGCGACGGCGGCAACGAGATCGGCATGGCCAACATCGAGGCGGCGGTCCGGGAGAAGGTCCGCTATGGGGACCGCTGCAAGTGCCCCTGCCAGGCGGGGATCGTCCCCGACTACGCAAAGGTCGACGTCCTTGTGACGGCCACGATCTCCAACTGGGGCGGCTATGGCGTCGCCTCCCTGCTGGCCCTTGCGGAGGGGAAGCTGGACGCCATGTGCAGCGAGGAGCTGGAGGCGCGGGTCCTCGATTCCTACCTCCAGGCCGAGTTTCACGACTCCATCAGCGCCTGCGTGGCGCCCAGCGCCGACGGCTGCGAGGCCGCCGTCCAGCTGGCGGTGATCACGCTGATACGCAAAAGCATTTTTATGGGGCTCAGTCATTTCCCCGCCCCGGACCGGGAGTGAGATGTCAATGGACTTTGGAGAACTACAGACGCTGCTTTATAAGCTTTTGATCCAGGGCGGTTCCTGGCTGACGATCCTGAAGGGACTGTGGGCGACGGTGAGGATCTCCGCCTTTTCAGTTTTCTTCGGGACGCTGCTGGGCGCGGGGGTGTGCGCGCTGCGGATGTCGCACATAAAGCCCATCCGGTGGCTGGCGGCGATCTACATCGTGGTCCTCAGAGGGTCGCCGGTGCTGATGCTGCTGATGCTGCTGTACTACGGCGTCTTTGCCCGCAGCAGCCTGGAGGCGGAGACCATCGCGGTCATCACGTTCTCGCTGAACGTGGCGGCGCACGTTGCGGAGCTTTTGCGATCCTCCATCGGCGCGACGGACCGGGGGCAGGTGGAGGCGGCCCGGACGCTGGGCTTCTCCGCGTTGCAGGCGTTCCGTCTGGTGACGCTGCCCCAGGTGGTGAGCATCGCCAGGCCGGTCTACCAGTCCACGGTGATCAACCTGATCCAGTGGACCAGCGTCGTGGGCTACGTTTCCATCACGGACCTGACGCGGGTCATCAACAACATCGCGTCGCGGACGATGCAGCCGATGATGACGATCATCATTGGGATGCTGATCTACCTCGCGCTGGCGTATATCGTCCACGGCCTGTTCGTCCTCTCGGACATGAGGCAGAGCCGCAGACAGGGGGCCGCGGCATGAACCTGATCGAAGTGAAAGGGCTGTGCAAGTCCTTTGGGTCATTACAGGTGCTGCAAAATGTCAACCTCTCGGTGGCAGCCGGGGAGCGCATCGCCATCATCGGCGGCTCCGGCTGCGGAAAGAGCGTCTTTCTGCGCTGTCTTGAGCTTTTGGAGACGCCCGAAAGGGGGCAGGTCTTCATCGACGGGGAGGAGATCACGGCCAAAGGCGCGGACGTGAACCAGATCCGCCGGAAGATGGGGATGGTCTATCAGAAGTTTTGTCTGTTCTCCCACCTTGACGTGATGGACAACCTTTGCCTTGCCCCCGTCAGGCTCCTGGGGATGTCCAGGGCAGAGGCGGAGGACATGGCCATGGAGTGGCTGTCCCGGGTCGGCCTGCCCTCCAAGGCCCACACGATGCCCGCCATCCTCTCCGGCGGCCAGCAGCAGCGCATCGCCATCTGCCGCTGCCTCATGATGAACCCGAAGGTGCTGCTCTTCGATGAGCCGACCAGCGCCCTGGACCCCACCATGGTGGGCGAGGTCCTGGCCATGATCCGTATGCTGGCCAAGCGGGACCTGACCATGCTCATCGTCACCCACGAGATGAACTTCGCCCGCGAGGTGGCGAACCGTGTCCTGTTCCTGGCGGACGGCGGCATTTACGAGGAGGGGACGCCGAAGGATATCTTCGATTCTCCCAGGCGGGAAAAGACCGCCGCGTTCATCCACAGGATGAAATACTTCAATTACGCCATCAAACGGCGGGATTTCGACCTGTTGGAAATGCAGGGCGGCATCCACCTTTTCGCCGAGAAGTACGGCTTAAGTTCAAAACTTGCCTATCGTTTGCAGCTTTGCTGCGAGGAGCTGGTCTATGAGATGCTCGCCGGGTGCTATGGAGAGGCAGGGGCTCTCCCCGCGGGGGCCACAGGCCGTCTCCCGGCGTGGAACGCGGAACCGGTGGATATCGTCATCGACGTTTCCTACTCGGAATCGGCCGACTCGACGAACATCTCCGTCAGCGGCGGAGGAAAGGAGTTCAATCCCTTCCATACCACCGGCGAGGACGAGGAGAACGTGCACCTTGGGATAACGATGCTGAAGAAGATCGCCCAGAAGATAGAATACCGTTACCTGGACGGGAAGAACCGCATCGAGATCACCCTCAGGTCCGAGGCGGCCCGTGCTGTAAATTGAATCGCACACGGCGTAGCCCTGTGGCTTCTGTGGACTATAGTCAATAAGGATGCCTGGGAGAGACTAAATCCTCCGCCAGCGTATAATAACAGGCAGATATCGATTTTAAGAAAGGATCTGTTTTGCTGATGAACATCCGGCCAAGAAGGCTGAGGCGCACGCAGGCGATTCGGGATATGGTGAGCGAGACGCGGCTCTCGCCCTCCATGCTGGTCTACCCGGTCTTTGTCCGGGAGGGGAAGAACATCGCAGAGGACATCCCGGCCATGCCGGGACAGAAACGCTGGAGCCCGGATACCCTGCCCCGCGTCCTGGAGCAGGCAGCGCGGGCCGGGATCGGCGGCGTGCTGCTCTTTGGCGTGCCAGAGCACAAGGACCCGGAGGGCAGCGGCGCGTGGGCCGAGGACGGGATCGCCCAACAGGCCATGCACGTGGCCAAAAAGGAATTCCCCGATCTCACGGTCATCGGCGACGTCTGCCTGTGCGAGTACACATCCCACGGCCACTGCGGCGTCCTGAAGGGAGATACGGTGGACAACGACCCGACGCTGGATATCCTGGCAAAGACGGCCGTGTCCCAGGCGCGGGCCGGTGCGGACATCGTGGCCCCCTCCGACATGATGGACGGGCGAGTGGGCGCCATCCGTTCCGCCCTGGACGGAGCAGGGCTTCAGGACACGCTCATCTTCTCCTACGCGGTGAAGTACGCCTCCGCGTTCTACGGCCCCTTCCGGGAGGCGGCGGGCTCAGCCCCGGCGTTTGGGGACCGGCGGGGCTACCAGATGGACCCGCGCAATGTGCGGGAGGCCCTGAGGGAAGCGCAGCTCGACGTGGACGAGGGAGCGGACATGATCATGGTCAAGCCCGGCCTGCCCTACCTCGACGTGCTCCGCGCTGTGAAGGAGCGTACCTGTGTGCCCGTGGGGTCCTACTCCGTCAGCGGCGAGTATTCCATGATCAAGGCAGCCTCTGCCAACGGCTGGCTGGATGAGCAGCGCGTGGTCTCCGAGGCGGCGATCTGCCAGGCACGGGCCGGCGCGGACATCCTCATCACCTACTTCGCCCTCTCCCTTGCGGAGTGGATGCGCGAGGGGAAGCTGTAACTTCCGCTTTATCCCTCCGTGCAGCCGGGCCCGGAGAGGACGCTGGTGCCATTGGAGCGGGGGATGACCTGGATCTGGGTGGGGATACGTTCCTTTAAAGCCTGCACGTGGGAGATGATGCCGATCATCCGCCCCTCGCGGCGAACCTCGCTCAGAGCGCTCAGGGCCATCTCCAGCGCCTCCTCGTCCAGAGCTCCAAACCCCTCGTCCAGGAAGAGCGAGTCCACCCGCGTCCGCCGGCCGGAGAGCTGTGAGAGGCCAAGAGCCAGAGCCAAACTGACGATGAAGCTCTCCCCGCCGGAGAGGTTGGCCGTGGGGCGGACCTCTCCGGCCTGCTCTCCGTCGATCACACTGAGCGCCAGCGGGTCGCCGGGGAGCTCTCCCGCCCCTCCAAACTCCTCTTGAGTGACGAGAAGGTAGCGGCTGCTCATCTTTTGGAGCTGCCGGTTGGCGTGGGCCACCACAAGGTCCAGCGTCAGCTTTTGGGCGAAGACGCTGTACTTCTGCCCCTCGGCCGAGCCGATGAGGGCGTTCAGGTCCGCCCAGCGGGCCGCCTCCTTTGCCTGGGCTTCGCACTGTCCGGCAAGCTCCCCCAGCGCCTGGCGCAGCTCCTCTCCCCGGCGCAGCGTCTCTTTTAGGTGAAAGACGCGCTCCTGAACTTCCTTAAGCTGCTGCTCCTCTTCAGAAAAGCGGGCCTTGACGGACGCCAGAACCGCCGGGAACGACGGCGCGCCTTCCATCGCCCCCCTCAGTTCCTCCGACTGCCGCTCCATACGTTCCCGAAGGAGACGCGCCGCCGCCTCCGCCTGGACCGCCGCCTGCCCCAGAGCGACAGATACTTCCCGTGCCCGGGCCTCCTCCTTCTCCGCCTCCTGGACCGCCGCTTTCAGCCGCGCTTCCTCCCTGTCCGGCACACGCTGGCCGTAGAGGGCTGCCCGTTCGCCACGGATACTCTCGACCTCCGCACGCAGGGTCTTAAGACGCGCCTCTTCGTCTGCAAGGGACGCCTCCTGGGCCTGAAGTTCCGCCGCGCAGCGGGTGAGGGTCTCCTGCGCCGCTTCCTCCCGCGCCGCGGCCGCCTGAACGTCCCCCTCGCCCCGGGCCAGCGCCGCACGGACAAGAGCCTCCTGCTCCTTCAGCTTTGTTACACTTGTCTCAAGCCGTTCCGCGCGCCCAATGAACGCGCCGAGGTCCTGGATGGCCTTCTCAGTCCCCTTCACCTCCGGCGTGAAGCCCTCCGCCCAGGGGTGATCCTTTGAACCGCAGAGCGGGCAGGGCTGCCCCTCGTGAAGCTGTTTCCGCTCCTCCTCCAGGCTGAGGATCTTCATCTGGAGCAGCAGCTCGCGCTGAAGAGCTTCACGTTCAGCCCGGTACTCGCGCAGGAGCTTCCCGGCCAGGAGCTGGGTAAGCTCCTCCTCCGCCCGGCGCAGGGCCTCTCCCGCCGCGTGGAGCTGCACCTCAAGCTCCTCCCGCGCATGACGGGCACGCGCCAACTCTTCACCGGCTTTCTTTTTAGCCTCCTCCAGCCGCGCCCGTTCCGAGCGCCGCTTCTTTATATCCGACGCTCCCCGGGCGTACCGTTCCTCCGCCTCCTGAACGGGTTTTGCGCTGATGGCCAGGGACTGGTCGATAGCGCGTACCCTCTGCAGCAGCGGGGCCTCACGTTCGAGCGCTTCCCGTGCGTCCGACCGGGCCTTTTCCGCCGCCGCCAGCCGGGCTGCCCCTTTGGACGCTGCTTCCCGAAGCTGTGGAAGTTCCGCCTCCCGGGTTTTCAGCTCCGCCTGAAGGGCCTCCAGGTTTGTCAGGCCCGTCAGGGTCCCCCGCGTCTTCTCGTGCTCCGCACTTCTGGCGGCGGCCTCTGCCTCTGCGTGTTCCAGCTCCAGACGTGCCGCTTCCTCCTCCTCCGGAGAGGGGGGAGTCAGAGCCCCGCGACGGGCCTCAAGGGCCTCCAGTTTTGCCCGTTCCTCCTTGCAGCGGGCGAAGACGCGCTGGGATATCCGGCTGTAGAGCTCCGTGCCCGTGATCATCTCCAGGGTCTTAGCCCGTTCGTCCTTCCCCGCCTTGAGGAAGGCGTCGAACCGTCCCTGCGCCAGGAGCGCGGCGCGGGTGAACCGCTCGAAGTCCATTCCCGTGATCTCCTCCACCTGACGGGGCGTTTCCCTGCGGGTCGACGCGAGGATCTCCCCCGTGTCCGCGCGAGCGAGCTCGTGAAAGGCCTCCTGGAGCTTGCCCCGCTCCTTTCCCCGGGCACGGCGCTGGCCCCAGCGGCAGAGCCAGGTCTTTCCCTTCGCGCTGAACGTGACCTGTGCCAGACATTCGCCGGTGCGGCGCGACATGATCTCGTTGGACTCGCTGCTGATCTTTCCAAGGCGCGGCGTCCGTCCATAGAGGGCAAGGCACACGGCGTCGAAGAGCGTCGTCTTGCCCGCGCCGGTGGGGCCCGTGACGGCGAAGAGCCCGTCGCCCGTGAAGGCCGGATGTGTCAGGTCCACCCGCCACTCGCCCCTCAGCGAGTTGAGGTTTTTGAGGCGTATCTCTAAAATTTTCACAGGCCGTCCCCCTCCTCCGACAGCAACGCCAGCGCCTCATGGTAAGTGCGCCTCAGCTCCTCCCGCTGCTCCTCGGGAACGGCCTCCAGCCGGCGCTCAAACACTTCGACGGGCGACAGTTCGTCCAGCCCTGCCCCGCCGGAGAGCCCGCCGCGTCCCTCAAGAGTCTGGCGGATGCGGGCCTCGTCGCGTGTACAGAGCAGCTCAAGGCCGGGGCAGTCCTCCAGACAATGGTTGATCCGGTCCTGCAGATCGGGGACCCCCATTTGGGGCCCTTCCCCCTCGTAAGTCACCTCGACCCAGGCGGACGCCCCCGATAACCGCAGTTCCGTCAACTGACGCTCGATGCTCTCCCAGTTTCCACTCACGCGCTCAAGCTGTTGGAACAGGGGCACAGGAAGGAGCTCGACGGAGGGAGCCTTCCCTTCCCCCATCTCCACCAGGCAGACGGACTTCTGCTGGCCGGCCTCGCCAAAACCCATGGGGATGGGGGAACCGCTGTAACGCGCACATTCTCCCCCTACGCGCTGAGGGACATGAAGGTGTCCAAGGGCCGTGTAACTGACATGGGGGGAGAGACTGGGCGGCAACAGCTCGTCAAGCCGAAGCTGGACCTGCGCTCCGGCGTAAAGTTCGCGCACGCCGTCCCCTTCCACAGCGGGGGCTCCTCCCGTGACGAAGAGGTGTCCCATGAGGACGATGGGCGCACCGGTCTGGCTCTGAAGCTCGCAGGCACGCCCAAGGACAGCGGCGTAATGGCGGGAGATGCCCTGGATCAGGGCCCGCTGCCGGTCCTGAATTTCCTCCCCCGCTTCCACTGTGCGGACGTCGCGGTCGTGCAGGTAAGGGACGGCGCAGACGATCAGCTCCGGCTGAGAGCCAGTGCCGTGCAGGAGCAGAACTTCTTCATCAGGAGCAACGGCCTGGCCCCTCACGTGGATATTCAGGAGGCCAAGAAGTTTTTTAGGAGCGTCAAGAAAGGTGGGAGAGTCGTGATTGCCGGCGATGATCACCACATCGCGGCACGAAGACGGCGGGCCCCCTCGGGAGCCCGCCAGACGTTGGAGAAAACGGTAGTACAGTTCCTGAGCCTGGTTGGAGGGTGTCGTGGTGTCGAAGATGTCCCCCGCTATCAGGAGCACGTCCACGCCCCTGTCCGCGATGGTCTTCTCCAGCCACGCCAAAAACGCCTCCATTTCTGCGTAGCGCTTTTTGCCATACAGGGAACGGCCGATGTGCCAGTCGGACGTGTGAAGGATCCTCATGAGGATATTCTCATTTATTTAAAAAGCGCTGCAGGCAATATCTCTTCAATGGAGCCGGTATCCTCAACGGGCTGGGGAACGAAATGCCCGGTCTCACGCAGGCCCCGGCGCAGGGCCGCTCTCAGCCCCTCCTCGCCGTCTGCGACATCCCCCGCCGCGTAGGCCCCCAGCAGAGCGTTGACCGCCAGGGCTCCGCCGGTCTGAAGCGTCAGAGTCTCCGCATGGATACGGTCTGCCTTGATCTGGTTCCACAGGGGATCGCGGCTTCCACCTTCTGTGATGATGACGCGATCCACCGGTGTGCCCGCTTTCCGGCACCGTCCGGCGATCTCTCCGTACTCGCCTGCAATGGCCTCAAGGACAGCGCGCCACAGGACGGACTGGTCCGTGTCCATGGTCATATTGAGGAAGCAGCCGTGCACGTCCTCATAGCCCTTGGGGCCTCCGGTCAGCCAGGGCAGGAAGCGCACGCCATTGGCTCCGGCGGGGACCTTCGCGGCCCCTTCGCTGAGGCGGGCATAGCAGGCGTCGTCCCCGGGGCGTCCGCACACGTTGTCACGGAACCAGCGCAGAGCCAGACCTCCCGTCCGCACGAAGCCCCAATAGAAGTATGTGCCCGGCAAGGTCCCGCTGTTGAAGATCAGGTCGTTGCCACGCTGGCTGAGGTCAGGCACGATGCCGTCCGTTGAGATGCAGAACATAGAACACGTCCCCGCCACGTCCACCGCGTGCCCCGGCGCAAAGACCCCACAGGCCAGAAGCGACTGCATGGTGTCCCCGGCTCCCGCACAGACGGGGATACCCGCGGGGAACCCCGTTTTTTCTGCGGCCTCACTGGACAGTCCGCCCACGATGTCCCACGGCCGAACGATGCGGGGCATAAGCGCAGGGTCGATCCCTAAAATTTTTAGCTGTTCACCAGACCAGCATTTTTTTGTGACATCGTAGCCCAGCCCCCAGCCGGACATCGCCCCCCAGTCGATGAAGGCGTCCTTGCCCTTCAGCCCTGCCAGCCTCAGAAGGATGTAGGGGGCATTGTGCATAAACTTGCATATCTTTTTCCGCTCCGGAGCATTTGCAAGCAGCCAGCGTGCGTGCAGGGCGGGGCAGAGGCACAGCGGGTCCGGG
>JAEEGY010000116.1 GCA_016280565.1 Fretibacterium sp. | reverse complement strand
CGCCGGGGGGGTCCGTCTCCCCCGACATACTTTCTTTTCGGGCGGCGGAGGCTGGGAGTTTAGGGGGGCGTGATAAAATAGAAGTGAAGGGGTCCCAGGTAAGGATGCAGGGGCTTACCACAAAATGGGGAGTCCGCCCGCAGATTTGAGGTGAGTATCGATGCGCAAGAGCCGCAGAGAACCCAAAAAGAAGCAGTGGCGAAGCTTCCTCACCAGGGTAAAGTTTCTCGCCACTGCCCTTTATTGGACGGCCAAACACACGGGGTACCGGTTCCCCTTCACCGGCCCTATCATAGCATAACCAAACGGGCGAAGGTGAGAACTTTAAATGGATACTTTTCTCCAGGCGTGCGTCAACGGCCTCATGATCGGCGGGTTCTACTCGCTGATGGGCATGGGGCAGAACATCATCTTCGGCGTGATGAAGATCATCAACTTCTGCCACGGCGAGATGCTGATGGTGGGGATGTACCTGACCTACGTCTTCCATGCGTGGCTGGGCATAGACCCCTACCTGGCCGTGCCGCTGGTGGCGCTGACGATGTTCCTGTTCGGGGCGATCTTCCAGCACACCCTCATCACTCCCTCGCTGGGCACCCACAGCTTCACCAACCTCCTCTTCCTCACCGTGGGCATGGGCGTCCTCCTCACCAACGTGGCGCAGGTCATCTTCACGTCCGACTTCCGCACCATCACCACGGACTACTCCTCGAAGATCTTGTCCTTCGGGCCCGTGACCGTGGCGCTGCCGAAGGTCGTCAGCTTCGGCGTGCTGATCGTCATCTCCATCGCGCTGTTCTTCTTCCTTAAATATACCTCGGTGGGCAAACAGATCCGTGCCGTGTCCCAAAACCCCATCGGGGCCCAGGTGGTCGGCATCGACTCGAAGAAGATCTATATGATCACCTACGGTCTGGGGGCAGCGCTGGCGGGGGTGTCCGGCGCGCTCTTGACGCTGTTCTTCGTCATCAACCCCACGGCGGGCTCCAACTTTGGCTTCCGCGCGCTCATCGTGGTGGTGGTGGGCGGCCTGGGCAGCATCCCCGGCGCGTTCTTCGCGGGCATCTTCCTTGGCCTGCTGGAGACGCTGGTGTCGCTGTTCATCGGCCCCAGCCTGAGGACGCTGGTGGTGTTCGCCACGTTCATCGTCATCCTCGTCATCCGCCAGAACATCCTTTTAAGGAGGGCCTGACGTCATGCTGAAAACAAACTCCCATTCAGCCCCGCGGCGTGAGCGGTCCGATCATCGCACCGCTGCCGCGCTGGCACTTTTAGTGGCCGTGATGCTGGCGCTGCCACTGTTCCTCTCCGATATGCCGTATATCCAGAACGTGTTTATCCTCGCCTTCTACATGACCACCATGTCCATGGCGTGGAACCTGCTGGGCGGCATGACCGGCCAGAACTCCATCGGCCACGCCTGCTTCATGGGCATCGGGGCCTACACCTCCGTGCTGTGCGTCACGCAGTTTGGAATGAACCCCTGGGCGGCTCTGCCCGTGGCGGTGCTCGTCACGGCGGCCATCACCGGCCTGGTCTTCTCCCAGTGCTTCATCCTCCGGGGACCATACTTCACCCTCGTCACCATCGCCTTCGCCGAGGCCGTCCGCCAGGTCATCCTCAACTGGGACTTCGCGGGCAAGGCCATCGGCGTGGGGCTGCCCTACGTCCGCGGCAACAACTGGCTCCTGTTCAGTTTCAAGGACAAGGCCATCTACTACTACGTCGCCTTCGCCATGATGGTGGGGGTGTACCTCATCATGAAGCGCATCGACAACTCAAAGCTCGGCTTCGCCCTCAAGACCATCCGGGAGGACGAGGACGTGGCCGCCGCCATCGGCATCCGCCCCCTGAAGTACAAGGTCATCGCCGTGGTCATCAGCGCCTGCGTGTCGGCGGTGGCGGGCTTCTTCTACGCCTGTTACTACCGCTACATCGACCCCAACATCATGCTCCAGAGCGCGTCGGTGGAGCTGGTGCTCCCCGCCATCATCGGCGGCTCGGCCTTCGTGGAGGGCCCACTTGTGGGCGGCATCCTGATGGTCTCGCTTTCGGAGTACCTACGCAACACCTTTGGCGGCATTTTGCCGGGCATCAACCTGATTTTGTACGCCGTGGTGCTGATCGTGGTCATCCGCTTCCGCCCCACGGGGATTTTGGGCTGGTACAGCCACAGCGACTTCCGCACATTCCTGGAGGGGCATCTGTTAGGGAGGAATGTTGACGGAAAGGAGGCGAGGGCATGAACGCCATCCTTGAGGTGAAGGGCCTCTGCAAGAGCTTCAAGGGGCTGAAGGCCGTGTCGGACGTGTCCCTCACGGCGGAGGAGGGGGCAATCACCGGCATGATCGGCCCCAACGGCGCGGGCAAGTCCACCACGTTCAACATGATCTGCGGCTTCTACCCCCCCACCAGCGGAAAAATCTACTACCGCGGGCGGGACATCACGGGGCTGCGGGCCTATCAGTTCGCGGACATGGGCATCGCCCGGACGTTCCAGATCATGAAGCCGCTGGGCAACCTCACCGTGCTGGACAACGTGGCATCCGGGGCGTTCTTTGGGCGGCATAAGGCAAAGAGCCTCACACAGGCCCGGGAGATCGCCGAGGGGATACTGGAGTTCACGGGGCTGGCCGCAAAACGGGACGTGCTGGCCCGCGAGATGGGCACGCCGGACCAGAAGCGTCTGGAGATGGCCCGCGCCCTGGCGACGAAGCCGGATATGCTGTTCCTGGACGAGGCCATGGCGGGGCTCAACCCCACGGAGACGGAGGAGGCCATCGCACTCATCCGCCGCATCAACGAGAGCGGCGTCACTATCTTCCTCATCGAGCACATCATGAGGGCGGTGGTGTCGTTGTGCGGAAAGGTCGTGGTGCTGCACCACGGGGAGAAGATCGCCGAGGGCACACCGGAACAGGTGATGAACGACCCCACCGTCATGGAGGTCTACCTGGGGGCAAAGCCCCTTTCCTGCCGAGAGAAAGGAGCACCCAATGTTAAAGGTTGAGGGGCTGAACGCGGGTTATGGCGCGGTGCAGGTGCTGTGGGACGTGGG
>JAEEGY010000115.1 GCA_016280565.1 Fretibacterium sp. | reverse complement strand
CACAGGGTCGCCGTCTAAAACCACGTCCACTCGCCCCTGAAGGTCCTCCCAGACCGTCTGCGCGTCCGTGGGGCTGGGACGCCCGCTGACGTTCGCGCTGGGGGCCGCAATGGGACAGCCCGCCGCCTCAATAAGCGCCCCCGCAATGGGGTGGTCAGGCATCCTCAGCGCTGCCGTGTCCAGCCCGCCCCGGGTCACAAGGGGAACGACGTCTCTGGCGTTCAACACCCGCGTCAGGGGCCCGGGCCAAAAGGCTGCCATCAACCGCCGCGCCCGCTCGTCCACGCAGACCAGTGACTCCGCCTGTTCGGGACGGCTGAGGTGGAGGATCAGCGGATTGTCCGAGGGGCGTCCCTTGGCGGTGTAGATCTTTCTCACCGCCTCCGGGTCCAGGGCGTTGGCCCCCAGGCCGTAGACCGTCTCCGTCGGGAAAGCCACGAGCCCCCCCCGCCGGAGCACGGCGGCCGCCTCCTCCAAAACCGCGGGGTCCGGGTTCCACGGATCGAGTTCAAAGCGGAGCGTTTTCATGCCCCAGCCTCCCCATCATCCCTCCAACTTGCGTAGAACTGTTCCCGGAACGCCGGGAAGGTCCCCGCGAGGATGGCTTCCCGCGCGCGCTCCGCCAGACGGAGGGTGAAGCGGAGGTTGTGCCACGTGCAGAGCCGCGCGGCCAGGATTTCGCCGCAGTGATAGAGGTGGCGCAGATAGGCCCGGGTGAAGTTCCGGCAGAGGTAGCAGTCACACTCCGGGTCCAGGGGGCCGAAGTCCCGCTCGTATTTTTTCGCCTTGATATTGACTCGGCCAAAGGACGTAAACAGCGTCCCATTGCGGCCGTTGCGCGTGGGCAGCACGCAGTCGAACATATCCACGCCCCGGGCGATGCCCTCGACGATATTCGGCGGGTAGCCCACTCCCATGAGGTAGCGCGGCTTCTCCCGTGGCATCACGCCGTTCAGCAGGTTCAGGATACGGTACATATCCTCGTGGGGTTCGCCCACGGACAGCCCGCCGATCCCGTAGCCTGGGAAGTCCAGCGCCGTGATCGCCTCCGCGCTCTGGAGCCGCAGGTCATCGTACACCGAGCCCTGCACGATGCCAAAGAGCGCCTGGTCCTCCCGCGTGTGGGCCGCCTTCGAGCGCTGGGCCCAGAGGGCCGTCCGCCGGGCCGCCTCCGCCGCCCCGTCATGATCCACCGGGAAGGGCGTGCACTGGTCAAAGCACATGGCGATGTCGCTGCCCAGCAGCTCCTGCACGCGCATGGACCACTCCGGCGACATGACGTGCTCCGAGCCGTCGATGTGGGAGCGGCAGACCACCGCCTCGTCCGTGATCTTGTTCAGCTTCGCCAGGGAGAATACCTGAAAGCCGCCGCTGTCCGTCAGGATGGGCCGTTCCCAGCTCATGAAGCGGTGGAGTCCCCCCGCTTCGGCCACCAGCTCCGCGCCGGGCCGGAGGTAGAGGTGATAGGTGTTCCCCAGAATAATCTGCGCATTGATTTCCTCCAGCTCATGGGGGGACATGGCCTTTACCGTGGCCTGGGTCCCCACGGGCATGAACACGGGGGTCCTGATGACGCCGTGGGGCGTAACAAACTCCGCGGCTCTTGCGGCGGTCTGCTCGCAGGGCGCCAGAACTTTAAACTCAAACATGAGGCAGTTCCCCCTCTCCCCAGCCGAAAAACGCCGCGGCGTTGCGCTCAATTTGCGCCGCCAGCTCGTCCTCACTCACGCCCCGCACCTTCGCCACCGTCTCGTAGACGTAACGAACATAAGCCGGCTCGTTGGTCTTCCCCCGGAAGGGGACCGGCGCCATGTAGGGGCAGTCCGTCTCCAGCAGCAGCCGGTCCGCGGGAAGCCGCACCGCCACCTCCCGGAGCTCATGGCTGTTCTTCCAGGTCACCGCGCCGCCCAGAGCGCAGAGCCCGCCCATGTCCAGCACCTCGTCGAGAAACTCCAGCCCCCCGCTGTAGCAGTGGAAGAGCAGGGGCACCTTCCCAGCAAAGTCCCGGAGGATGGCCAGCGCATCCGGCATGGCGTCACGGATATGGAGGACAACGGGCTTGTTTTCCTCCGCCGCCCACGCCAGCTGCATCTCAAAGAATTTTCGCTGCGTCTCACGGGGCGAGTGGTCGTAGTAATAATCCAGCCCTATCTCACCCAGGGCCGCAACGCACCCGTCCCCCGCCAGGTCTCGCAGCGCCTGGGGCAGGGAGGCGGCGTCATACCGGGCGGCCTCATGGGGGTGGATGCCCACGGCGGCCCAGGTCCCGTACCCTGTGAACTGGTGGGCCATGTCCACGGCCTCACGACTGTCGTCCAAATCGCAGCCCACGATCAGGAACCGCCCCACACCGGCGTCCCTCGCCCGGTCCATGAGGCCCCGGGCGTCCTGTCTCAGCGCCTCGGAGTTGGGGTGGCAGTGAGAATCAATCAGCATCGTCCAGCCTCCAGATATCGGGCACAAACGACCCCTCCGCGTTCATCGCCTCCACACACGCGGCGAAGGACGCGAAGAGCTCCGGCCACGCGTCCAGCTCGCCCCGGCAGAGTTCCCGGCACTGGGCTACGTCCCGCGCGATCTGCCCCGCGAGACTTTGTCCGTCCGTGAAGCGCTGGATGGGCCGCAGCCAGTCAAGGAGGAGGACGGGCAGGGAATCGCCGTACAGATCGCCCTTAAAGTCGAGGACGAAAAGCTCCGCCCGCGTCTCATGCACGCCGCCAAAGGTGGGGTTGTTCCCCACGGAGAGGGCCCCGGCGTGCCACCGCCCCTCAAGGGGTAGCGCGGCGGCGTAGACCCCCGGAGCGGGCTGAACTTTTCCATCGCAGAGCTCCAGATTCGCCGTGGGGAAGCCCAGGGTCCGGCCCCTCTGGTCCCCGTGCACAACGCGGCTCCAGAGGAACCAGGGATACCCCAGGACCTCCGCCGCCTGCCGCACGTCACCCGATGCCACCGCCCCTCTCGCCTCCGTACTGGAGTAGCGCGTCTGGCCATGTTCCAGCAGGTCCAGAATGACCGCGGGAAGCCCCTCCGCCCGGCAGAGCGCGGAGAGGGCTTCCACCGTCCCCTCCTGGCCCAGGCCAAAGCGGAAGTCCCGGCCCATCACGACGCCGTCTATTTTCATCCCATGCCGACGGAAAGCATCCTTCAGTCGGTGCCAAAATGCCTCCGGGGAGAGCTCCTGAAGGGCCCGGTCAAATTGAATGGGGATGAGGTGAGGAATGCCCAAAAGGCGTCGGATTAGCTCACGCTCCTGCTCGGTGAAGAGCGTTGCCCTGAGAAAGCCCAGAAAGACGCCGGGGTGTGGATGGAAGGTCACCGCGCCCCAGGACGCCCCCGCCGGGGCAGACAGGCACCGCGCCTCCTCCAGGAGACAGGCATGTCCCCGGTGAAAGCCATCAAAGGCTCCGATGGTGATGATCATGACTGCCCCTCCTCCGGGTCCTCATCAAAGAGGACGTTGACCCTTGGCCTCAGCAGGATTGTTCCCCAGGCCTCGACCTGTTCGGCAAACCCCAGCGTCCTCCTGCCCGCCACGCAGAGCCCGCAGCCGGGCGTGCCCCTGCCCGCCACGCAGTGTCCCGCCCCGGCGAGGGGAATGTTCTGGCCATACACAAGGCGCGTCTCCGCCTCCTCCGTCAACTCAATGCGTCGGAAGAGCGGCCTCAGTTCCCGCGGCGAACGCAGGGGAAATGCCCCCCGCAGCGCCAGAGCCTCTGCCGCCTCCGGGGAGATGCCCTCCTCCACACGGAAGGGACCAATGGAGAGCCGCCGCAGGGACGCCACATGTGCCCCACAGCCCAGCTTCTCCCCAAGGTCCCGGGCAAGGCTCCGGATGTAGGTGCCCTTGCCACAGAGCACCTCGACCGTCACGCGCCCCCCGGACAGGGGCGAGGTCCGCCGGAGGGAACGGATAAAGATGGGCCGCGGTTCCAGGACGACCTCCTGTCCGGCGCGGGCCAGCTTGTGGGACGGACGGCCGTCCTTTTTGACCGCGGAGATCTCCGGCGGGCGCTGCATGAGCCACCCCAGAAAGGAGAACAGCGCGCGGTCGATGTCCGACTCACTCACCTCGGAGGCATCCCCCTCAAAGACCGTCTGACCGGAGGCGTCGCAGGTGTCCGTCGCCCGCCCCAGGCCCAGCTCCGCCCGGTAGACCTTCGGCAGAGCCATCACGGCGTCCGACAGGCGCGTGGCCCGCCCGATCAACAGGACCAGGAGCCCGGAGGCCGTCGAGTCCAGGGTCCCGGCGTGTCCCACGCGCGTTTTTTTCCCGAGGGCATGGCGGATGCGGTTCACGCAGTCCGTGCTCCGCAGGCCTTCCGGCTTGTCAATGAGCAGCAGACCACTCGGCATAATGTTCTTCCAGCATACGCGGAATTTCCGCAACGGCGACGCTCAGCGGGCCGGGATGGTTCGCGCCCGCCGCCCGGGGATGCCCCCCCCCGCCAAGCGCGCGGGCCACATCCGCGGCGCCGAATATCCCCTCGCGGGAACGGAAGCTCACCCGGACCTCCCCGGCCGAGGTCTGCTCCGTCAGGAAGGCTATCAGCCGGACCCCCCGGAGCCGCATCAGACTGCTGGGCAGTCCCTCGGTGTCGCCCGCCTCGGCCCCGGTCGCGGCGAAGTCCTCCTGCGAGAGCCACGCCAGGGCAAAGATGTTCTCCGGCCCAAAGACTCGGATATGGGACATAGCCCTTCCCCACAGGGCCATGCCCTGGGGCGTCCGGTTCTGGTTGATGCGGTCGTCCAGGCACGAGGGCTCCACCCCCATCTCCATCAGGTCCGCGGCCAGGCGGTGCGTCCGCGGCGAGGTGTTGGAGAAGGAGAACCCCCCGCTGTCCGTCCATATGCCGGTGTAGAGGCTCTCGGCGACGGTTTTCGAGAGTTTCCATCCCCCCGCCTTCAGCACACGAAACAGGAGCTCCGCCGTGGAGGAGCTCCCCGGGTCCACGCAGTTCAGCGTGGCAAAGCGTGTGTTGTCCTCGTGGTGGTCGATGTTCAGGAAACGGGTCCCCGGCTCCCGCGCCTCGAAGCCCTTGACGCTCCGCGTCTCGTTCGCGCAGTCCAGAAAAACGTAGAGTGTCTCCGGATCGTTGAAGGCGAAGGTCTCCTCGCAGACCTGGCACTCCTCCACATGGGGCAGAAAACGATAGCCGTCGGGAAGCGGCGTAGGGCTGAACCAGGAGACGCGCCGCCCGGCCAGGACCCCCACCTCGAAGAGCGCAGAGGCGGAGCCCATCGCGTCCCCGTCGGCCTTCTGATGGGTGAAGAGCGTCCAGTCTGGCGCGGCCCTCAACAGGCCGGACGCACCCCACAGGTCCGGCTCAGTCATCCTCAACCTCCTCATCCTCCGCTTCGTCCAGTCCCAGACGGGCCAGGATGCTGTCTATCTTCTCCCCGTAGTCCGCGCTTTCGTCCATGACGAACTCCAGGGCGGGGATCTGGCGCAGCCTCATCGACTGACCTAAAAGCGTCCGGAGAACGCCTCCAACGCTCTGAAGCTCCTCAAGCAGCGCCGGACGCCGCCGGGGATCAAGGGCCGTGAAGAACACCCTGGCGCGCTCAAGGTCGCGGGCACAGTCAACGCCGGTGATAATGGCGTCCTTCACCGTCTCCTTTTTGATTCGCTCCCCCAGCAGGAGCGATATCTCCCGCTGAAGCTGTTTGTTGATACGAGCCATGCGAAATGTTCCCAAAGCGATTCACCCCCTGGAACCCCAAAGCGACCTCCAAGCGGACCGCTCAGAGGCTGCGCTTCTCCTCGACAACCTCATAGACCTCCAGCACATCTCCCACCTCGAAGTCCTGATACCCCTCAAAGGAGATGCCGCAGTCCATGCCCGCCTTGACCTCACGCGCTTCGTCCTTGAAGTGATGCAGCGTGGCGATCTTGCCATCCCAGATGACAATCCCCTCCCGGACGATGCGTACCCGCGCGGAGCGGCGCACCACGCCCTGCATGACGTGGGAACCGGCGATCTTTCCCGCCTTCGGGACCCTGAAGATCTCACGGATCTCGACCTCACCCAGGGACTCCTCCCGCAAAATGGGCTTGAGGAGTCCGCCCATCGCGGCCTTGACGTCGTCAATGACGTCATAAATGACGTTGTAGGTGCGGATTTCGACCCCGTCCACCTCGGCCACGCGCTTGGCGTTGGCGTCAGGCCGGACGTTGAAGCCGATGATGACGGCGTTGGACGTGGAAGCCAGCATGACGTCGGACTCCGCGATGCGCCCCACACCCCGGTGGACAATGGAGACGCCCACCTCGTTGGTGGCCAGTTTCTCCAGGGAAGCGCACAACGCCTCCAGCGAGCCCTGCACGTCGCACTTCACCACCAGGCTGAGGTGAGGAATCTGCCCCTCCTGGAGCTGGGAGTACAGGTCCTCCAGGGAGGCGCGCTTGGTGGCCGCGCCGGCGTCCCGCTCACGGGCACGGGCCTCAAGCAGGGCGTTACGCGCCTCGCGCTCGCTCTGCACGACGGTGAAGCTTTCGCCCGGCTGGGGCACCTCGTCCAGACCCAGAATTTCAACCGGCGTGCTGGGCCCCGCCTTTTTGATGGGATTGCCCGCCCAGTCGAAGAGGGCGCGGGTCCTTCCCCAAGCCGTGTGGAACAGCACGATGTCCCCCTGATGGAGCGTACCGTTCTTGACGATGACGGTAGCGACAGGGCCCTTGCCCTTGTCCAGGCGCGCCTCAATGACGACGCCCTCCGCCGTCGCGTCAGGGGCTCCCTTCAGCTCCTGCATCTCCGACTCCAGCAACACGCGCTCCAGCAGGTCGGGGATGCCCACGCCGGTCTTTGCGGAGACCTCCACGGCCCCCACTTCGCCGCCCCAACCTTCAAGGAACACCTCCAGCTCCGAGAGCTGCTGGCGAACACGGTCGGGGTTAGCCGTCGGTTTGTCGATTTTATTCAGGGCGACAACGAGCGGCACGCCCGCCGCTTTGATGTGGTCGATGGCCTCGCGGGTCTGGGGCATGACGCCGTCGTCAGCCCCGATCACCAGGATGACGATATCCGTGACGTTCGCACCCCGAGCACGCATGGCGGTGAAGGCCTCATGCCCCGGCGTGTCCAAAAAGACGATGGGCTTGCCCTCATGCATGACGATATAGGCTCCGATGTGCTGGGTGATGCCGCCAGCCTCCTGGGCCGTCACGTTGGAGTGGCGGATGTGGTCCAGCAGCGTTGTCTTGCCGTGGTCAACGTGCCCCATGACGGTGACGATAGGCGGGCGTTCCACCAGCTTCGGCGCCTTCTTCTCCGGCACAACACCCTTGCCCGCCTTCTTGGGCTGAGGAGCCTCCAGCGGCTTCTTCTCCGGCGGAAGCAGCGTAAACTGCACCTTAAAGGCACGGGACAGGACATCCAGCACCTTTCCGTCCGCCGGGGCGGTGGCCGGGATCATCATCCCGCCTGCCATCAGGGCCTTCACGGCTTCTGCGCTGGAAATGCCCATCGCCTCCGCCACCGTCTTGACCGTCGAGCCCTCGTGGACCTTCAGGTCTGACGTGGGAGAGGTACCCTCCGCACCCTCTGACGTCCGCCTGGACTGCTGGGGTTGGGGAGCCGGCTGAGCCGGACGCGGAGTATCTTTTTTCTCCGTTTTATCCTCCATGACCTTCTTTTCCATGCTCTTCTTCTCCGTACCCTTTTTCTCCGTGCTCTTTTCCTCCCCAGGCTTGTCCTTCGTTTTCTTCACTGCTTCCTCACGTTTG
>JAEEGY010000114.1 GCA_016280565.1 Fretibacterium sp. | reverse complement strand
CATGCGGCGGGTGTTGCCGTACATGGAGCCGTAGGCGACGACGGCTCCGCGGTCGGCCTCATAGCGGCTCCAGCGGTCGTAAAGGCCAATGACCTGTTTGATGTCCGTACGGAACAGGGTGCCGTGAGAGGGGAAGATATTTTTGATGTCCAGCCCGCCGAGCTTCTTGAGGGCCACCTGGACGATGTTGGAGTACTTTGCGACGATGGCCGCGTAGTAGCGCAGCATCTCGCCCTCCCAGCGCGCGCGGTCCTTCTGGTCGTCGAAGAGCCCGCCCTCGTGAGCGCCAAACCCGCCGAAGGCGTCGTTGGAGAACAGCACGCCGGTGGACGTGTCAAAGGTGGCCATGCTCTCCGGCCAGTGCAGCATGGGGACGGTAAAGAACTGGAGGACGTGTCCGCCCAGGTCCAGCGTGTCGCCGTCCTTCACCGTGACGGTGTCCTGCTCAACGCCATGGTAGCCCTTGAGGAGAGGAATGGTCTTGGCGTTGCCCACGACCTTCAGCCCCGGCCACCGGCTCCTGAGCTGGGAGATCAGGCCGGCGTGGTCGGGCTCCATGTGATTGACCACGAGATAATCCAGCCCGCGGCCATCCAGTGCCTCCTCCACCTTGCGGAAATACTCGTCAACCCAGGGGCCCTTCACCGTGTCGATGGCGGCGGTGGCGTTCGTGCCCTTCACAACATAGGCGTTGTAGGCGACGCCCTGAGGCAGAGTCCACAGGGACTCGAACAGGTCCGTTTCCAGATCGTTGACCCCGACCCACCAGGTGTCTTTGTTGACCTGAAGCGCTTTGTACATGATGTGTTTTCTCCCTTCGAGGTTGCTGCGATGTTTTAAATCGTCATATCTTTCTATAGTTTGGCGTCAAACCATTCCGCGATCACGCGCAGGCGCGCAAGGCGGTTTCGGGGCTTGCCGGAGCGGCTGAGCTCGTGATTCTCCCCGCGGAACACGCACAGCCTCGCCTCGACGCCGTTCACCCTGAGGGCGGTGAACATCTGGGAGCCCTGATTCAGCTCGCAGCGGTAGTCCTCAGCCGAGTGGACGAAAAGCGTGGGTGTGCTGGCGCTGTTTGCGTAGGCCACCGGCGAATCGCGCCAGGGACCGTCGGGATTCTTCCAGGGTGTGCCCAGGTGCTGGTCCTCCACATAGTAGTAGCCGATGTCGCAGCCGCCGAATTTTGAGACCCAGTTGGCGATGCCCCGCTGGGAGACGGCCGCGCGGAAGCGGTTGGTGTGCGTGATGATCCAGTTGGTCATGAATCCGCCATAGGAGCCGCCGGTCACGCCCAGGCGCGAGGCGTCGACGAAGTTCAGGTTTTGCACACACCAGTCCGTGAAGTCCATGAGGTCACGGTAGTCCGTCTCGCCGTAGACGCCCCGGATGTCGGCAAACTCGCCCCCGCGCCCGTCGCTTCCTCTGGGGTTGCAGTAAATGACGGCGTAGCCCTTCGCGGCCCAGCACTGCATCTCGTGGTGGTAGATGTCCCCGAAGGCCGCCTTGGGCCCTCCGTGGATGTTGAGGATGGTGGGGCAGCGGTCGCCCTCCCGGTAGCCCACGGGGCGCATATACCATCCGTCCAGAGTCAGGCCGCCGCTTGCCCTGAAGGTGATGTGGATGGGCTGAGAGAGGGAGTGTTCCTCGTTGAAAGTGTCGTTGAAGGCGGTGAGCCGGCGTTCTGTCCCCTTCTCAAGGAAGAAAAGCTCCGGAAGGTGCAGGCCCTGATAAGCGACGAAGGCGATACGCTCCCCCTGGACCGCGTAGTCGATGACCGAGGAGACCGTCGAGGTCAGGACCCCAAGGGTCCCGTCCCTCCTGACAGAACAAAGCCTCGTCTTGAAGCCCTGCGTGGCGCAGCAGACCGGCCCCAGCGGGCTGCTGGTGATAGCTCCTTCACGGTCCGTGCAGCCGTAGCTTGTGTCCGCGACGATGCCGTGCCCCAGGGACACGTCGGGGGATGCGAGGCAGATCAGGTCCCCGTCCTCTAAGAGACAGATAGCCGGGTTCTCGTTGACCCCCTGGGCCCGGTGGTCCGTCGCCGTGACGAGGATGTCCTCCTCGCTGGGAAGGGGCTCCTGGCCCTCGTCCCAAATGGCGCAGCTGAAGGTGACGTCCAGCCCCGACGACAGGGGCTCGCACTTCCCGGACTCAAGGTCCAGCCGGTAGACACCGTTATTGAGGGGCTTCACATCTGTATAATCCGCCGCGACGAGCAGGGCCGCGGTCCGTTCCTTGTTCAGCGTCACGCAGGAGACGTCCAGGGTGGGGGAGGTCAGCCGCCTGAACTCCTTCCTTTCGGCGTCATAGAGGCCCAGGCCGGTGCGGTTCTGCCCCACGTAGCCCTTTCCGTTGGCCATGAAGGGAACCTGATCGAAGACCATGAAGTCAGCGTCCTCCGGGTTCTTCGGTGGAGTGGGCTCAAAGACCGTCGTGATGAGATAGCGGTCCCCGTCCAGCGCACGAATGGCCGTGGCCTTGTGGGGAATCTCAAACAGAGGCTTCGGCTCGCCGCCGGCAGCGGGGAGAACACAGAAGCGCGTGACACAGGGCTTTTGCGCGTGACGGCACCTGGCCCCCTCCGGCTTTGACGCATAGACGATTTTTTTACCATCGCGCCCCCAGCAGAAGAAGTCCGCGTCGCCCCTGGTGGTGAGACGGCGGTTCTCGTTCTCCGTCAGGTCATAGAGCCAGATATCCGTGTCGTATCCGTTTGTCTCCGCATTTGCGCGGCTGACCTTGTAGGCGATCCTGCCGCCGTCCGGCGAGAACGCCGGGGCAGCCAGAAAGTGAAAATCCAGAAGGTTCCTGTATTCAACGGTGCGTTTCATTGACTTTGCCTCCTCCAAGCTTATGAGCCTGTTCTACTCATTAATTATAGAGCATGCCGCCCTTTTGTGCCGGGATGAGCCCAAGGTCCTGGCATGCCCTCAGGATGCCCCCCTCGTCGATATCCCCCGCAAGAAACTTTGCCGCTTCCCTCGCCTGATCGCGGGCGCTGCCCACGGCCACGCTCATGGGGGCGCCGCGCAGCATCTCCACGTCGTTGGGTCCGTCGCCAAAGGTTATGGCATCCCGGACGCTGGCCCCCAAATGTTCAAGGACGCGCGTTATCCCCAGCCATTTGGAGGTCCCCGCAGCGCGGGCCTCGACAAATTGGCTCATGGGTTCTAACATAACGCCCTCGGGCGGGGTTGAGAAGAGCCCGCTGCCTTCCGGCAGGGGAGGAGGCAGCATCAGGTAACAGAGCAGGACGCCGGTCATCTCCTCAAGGGGCCGGACGCAGGGATAGCCCGCCTGCCCATTGAAGTAGTCCTTAATCTCCTGATTTTTGCTGGACGTGTAGAGAAAACGCTCGTCTATTGCGGCCGCGTACTCCGGGAAACGGGCCGCCACCTCCAGAAAAGATTCGAGGGCCTGAACAGGGAAGGGGACCGAGTACAATGTCTCCTCTCCATTCACTATCTGCGCCCCGTTGGCACAGACCAAAAGACTGATCCCCAGCTCTTCCGCGACCCTCCGGGAGAGGAACGCTCCACGTCCCGTGGCGATGGCGGGGACATGGCCGTGTTCGCGAAGGAGGCGCACGGCCTCCCGCGTCTCCGGGGGAATGTGGCTTTTGCCCACGTGGCTGACTAACGTGTGGTCGATGTCAAAAAAGATATATTTACGCTCCATAGTGTAACCCTTTGCTAACCTTTCAGCCGGGAGGCGAGGCCCGCCCAGACCCGGTCGACCTTGCCGGCCTCGCGCGCCAGCATTTGATAGAGAAGTCCCACCTCGTCCCGCCAACGGCGCTCAAAAGCGTCCAGGGGGACAATGCCCTCTCCCACCTCGTCGCCAATCAGGACAGAATCACGAAGCGAGTCCAGACGCGCCGCAAAGAAGGCCTGCGTGTCCTCGCCCCGCACGAGCAGAGTTCGGACCCCGGCCTGGAGGTTGAGAACGGCCTCCGCCCCCTCGACAGCCTCCGGGGGGTCACATTCAAGATCGCAGAGTGCCTTAAAGGGCCCGTAGAGGGATTCCGCGTAAGCGCGTTTGCCCATGTACCGCCCGCCGAGAATTAAGTGCATCATATTTTAATGGGGGAGGTACCCCCCAAACCCCCAGCCCCCTGCAGGCACTCCAGCAGCGCAAAGAGCAGCGCCGTCTCGGAGAGTTCCGCAAAGGCCCCCAGAAGGTCCCCCGTGATCCCCCCGAAGGCGGAGAGACAGCATCGCCGCCAAAGGAGGAACGCGACACCCCAGACAATGGGGAGCCAGACCACACCTGACCACAGGGCCACCACCGCAAGAACCAACGCCCCGATGAGGAGGAGGGCGGAGTGCAGAGGCGTTCGGGACGCGCCGAGCGTCCGGGCCAGACCGTCGTCCCGGGCGAAGGGCAGCGAGTTTAAGAGCAAGCCCATGCCCAGCCGGGACCAGACGGGGATGAGGCTTAAAAGCAGCGGTGTCTTGGCGTATGAGGCCGTGAAAAGCTCAGAGAAAAGCGCGCCCTTCAGCATCAGGACAGAGACGCAGCCCATGACGGCAAAGGCCCCGACGTGTGTGTCAGACAAAATCTTCAGCCGCGTCTCCCGGTCCCGGCGGGAGAGGAGGGCGTCGCAGGTGTCCATGAGACCGTCCATGTGGAGCCCCCCCGTCAAGGCCAGGGCCACAAGCGTCATCACCACGCCCCGAAGAAGGGGCGACGCTCCCCAGTGGGAGAGCAGCACGAAACCCAGCGCCCAGATCACCCCCAAAATCCCCCCGACGAGGGGAAGCATGAGGCAAAAGAAGCGGACGCTCTGCTCCTTCCACTCCACGCCGGGAACGGGTAAAATGGTAAGGAAGGAACAGGCGATAAAGAAAGAACGGATGATGTCGATGGTGCGCACCCCCCTAGCCAAATGTTTTTGTACGTCCCCTTTATTCTACATTAAAAGGGGCTTGTGATGTTTATCTTTGTGTCGGGAGGAGCCCGCAGCGGCAAGAGCGAGTGGGCCGAGCGGACCGCTGTGGCACTGTCTACTGATACCCCGCGGGTCTATCTGGCAACAGCTCAGGTCTCCGACGAGGATATGCGCCGCCGCGTGGCGCGGCACCAGGCGGCCAGGAAGGATCGCGGCTTTCTGACGCTGGAACGGACACGGGACTTGGGCGGGATATTTCCCAACATTCCGTCGGACGCGACGGTCCTGTTGGAGTGTCTGCCCAACTGGCTGGCCAACGAGATGTTCACCGGGGACGGGAGCGTGTGTGACCCCGCCCTTTTGGAGGAGAACATTTTCCAGACGGCGTTAGCATTAAAGGAACGCTGTCGCCATCTTTTAATTGTCTCTGACGATATCTTCTCCGATGGCGTTACCTATGATGAGACGACGGAAAGCTACCGGTGTCTTCTGGGGAGGCTCCATGTCCGCCTTGCCGGGGCAGCGGACGCGGCGGTGGAGTGCGTGGCTGGTCTGGCGCGGCGGGCGAAGGGCGGGGGCGGGTTATTAAGCCTGGATTTGGTATAATGCGGAGGTATTAATATTCAATTCATATTTAAAAGGTGAGGAATTATAATGATTTCAATTTTATGTCCTTGCTATAACGAAGAAGCTGCACTCCCGCTTTTCTTTGAGCGGGTTATGGCTGTTATGGAAAAAATTGGAGAGTCCTTTGAGATTATCTGTGTTAATGATGGCAGCAAGGATAGAACTTTTGAAATTTTGAAGATGTATGCCAGCTCAGACGGTCGCATTAGAGTAATAGACCTTTCCAGAAACTTTGGAAAGGAAGCGGCACTGACCGCTGCATTGGATTTTTCAAAAGGAGATGCCGTAATTCCCATAGACGCAGATCTTCAGGATCCTCCAGAGCTTATCGAATCGATGGTCAAAAGGTGGCATGAGGGCTATGAGGTGGTTTTAGCAAGACGGGCTGATCGTTCCTCGGATTTTTGGCTGAAACGGATAAGTGCGATGATGTTCTATCGAGCCCATAATGTAATTGCACGTCCTCACATTCCTGAAAATGTAGGAGATTTTCGATTGATAGATCGTTGTGTTGTTGAGGCGCTTGGTGGGATAAGAGAATCGCACCGTTTTATGAAGGGGCTTTTTGCGTGGGTTGGTTTTAAGACTTGTACCCTTGATTATACCCGTGACGCGCGGGCGGCCGGGAACTCCAAATATAATGCTTGTCAGTTATGGAAACTTGCCGTTGAAGGTATTACTTCATTCAGCACAGTTCCTTTAACCATTTGGTTTTATGTGGGAAGCTTTACAGCCTTGGGAGCTTTCCTCTACGGCCTTTTTATTTTCCTTAGGACTTTAATCTTTGGTGTTGACTTGCCGGGATATGCCTCGCAGATTTGTTTGATTCTGTTCTTGGGGGGCTTGCAGCTTTTGGGCATTGGCATCCTGGGGGAATATCTTGGACGGACTTATATAGAGAGTAAACGTCGTCCTGTCTATATAGTGCGGGAAATGTACGAAAAAGGAGAGAACAAAAATGCAGATATTTAAGGAGAAATTTTTTCAATTAAAAAATGTGCTATTCGTCTTCTGTTTGACTTATATTATTTTATTTTGCTGGCTTGGAATTTACGCGTGTCCGAGCGCGGACGACTATGGCTATGCTAACTCGGTTTCGGGAAATATTTTTTTGCTGATTCAGCTAAATTTCTATACTGAGTGGACAGGACGTTTGTTAAATACCTTCCTTATTTGCCTTGCATCTCTTCTGCCTTTACAGGCTGCTTATTGGCTTTTTCCAATAATAACTATCGTTTCCTATATGGCTGCTTTCTATTTTTTTTTGAGTACACTTTTTCCTTTAACATCTGTTAAAAAAAATATTCTTCGGGTCTTAGTTGGAACATCCTGTATGCTTGCTCTTCTGCCGCACCTCAATGAGACTTTATATTGGCGGGCAGGTATGCCTTATTTCTGGACAACAACTTTATTAATTTTAATTGTTTCTTTGGCCGTCAGGGCCTTTAGAGGAGAGAAACTCGCTTTTGGGCTTGGTCTTATTTTGGCTTTTCTGAACGGGACGATTTTGGAATTGCCCTGCGTTTTTCAAGGCGTCGTTTCCTTCCTTGTTGCTTTATATTTCCTTTGGCGCGGAGAAAGGAGGAAAGCAGCTATGTCCGGGGCATTCTGGCTTGCTTCCGTTGCGGCTTTCCTGGTGATATATTTGGCCCCTGGTACAGCGGTTCGAATGGGCGGAATTGCTCAAATGCCCACTTTGTCTCATCTTATCCGCACCCTT